>CANOKG010000050.1 GCA_947566655.1 uncultured Muribaculaceae bacterium
CGGTAAAGGAGAAACTCTTGGCCTATGAAAAACTTGTGATTTTCAACAAGAAAAGAGCCGAATGCAATCTTCCTACACTGAAACTTCCGCTCCATGCTATGTTTTGGGGTTCTCCCGGTACCGGCAAAACCACAGTTGCAAAGCGAATGGGGTGGATGCTGAGACACGTTGGAGTACTCAGTAAAGGACATGTAGTAATTAAAGAGCGTGCCACTTTGCTTGGCCCAAATTACAGCTGTGAAGAGACTAATACACTGGCAGCCATTGAGGAGGCTCAAGGTGGGATCCTTTTCATTGATGAGGCATATCAGCTTTATCAACCAAACGATCCCCGTGATCCTGGAAAATTCGTTATTGAAGCACTGATGACAGCGCTTGCTGACGAATCAAACCGTGACTGGATGCTTATTCTCGCCGGTTATACTGATGAGATGAAACATATGTTTGAAATGAATCCCGGGCTTAAATCCCGTATACCGGAATCAAATATCTATATTTTTGATGACTTTACTGAAAATGAATTGATGGAAATTGCTGAACGTTATTTCGTGCGGAACAGGTATTTAATGACCGAAGATGCCAAAACGGCACTCTCCATTCGTCTTGGAAATGATTATCGTAACCGAAATAGAGGTTTTGGAAATGCACGCCATGTCATTAACATGATTCAGACCGAAATTTTACCTTCAATAGCCTCCCGTGTGTTTGATATGGAGAATCCCGATGTGGAAGCATTATCACAGATACTGTCGTGTGATATTCCAAAACCTCAAAATCTTGTACAAGGTAGTCGCCCTAAGATTGGTTATTGCGCATAGAATATAGTAATTTTAATTTGATGGTGAATTATGAAAAGAAAATTGTCCACTTCTGATGATTTAATAGGATGTGTCTGTATTTTCAACTCACATGAAGATTTCTCGGTATATGAAGCTATATATGCCGGATATGATGATAATCTCAACCTCATCATAATGTGTGAGCACACTGACTCTGATGAGTCGGATTATGATTGTGCAACATGTGCCGTGTTGAACAAAAGTGAAGCAAAAAAACTTGCAAAACGATTTAAAGTGACACTATTGAATCTACCTTTTGAAATTGCCGATTCCATGTCGGAATGGGATGAGCTGGTTTGTCCGCTACCTTCTGATGTCCGCAATTGCTTTAAGGAAATTACAGAATGTTTAATAGATGAAGGATGTCATTTCAGAATCAAAAGGAAATCTGCACAAAATGGATATGTCACTTGTTGATGATTTGGCTTCTTTTTCCAAGAATATCACGAAGAAATCGGCCATATACAAGGCCAGTTGGGTCGGCGATACATTCTTTCATTAATTTTAGAGTATGTTTACTTTTAACTCGCATTAATCTCGAGGCCAATTTTGGCGAATTTTAGATTATTCATCAGTCACGTAGCTCGCTACGTTCCTTCTTCACAATTTAAAATTCGCATAAAATTGACACTCGATCTTAATACGAGTTAAAACCAGACAGGCTCTTAATGGTGGCAGCCATAAGCTTGTTTTCATGTTCAGGAAACGGTAATATAAGAAATTGTTTAAAAAAGTTAAATCCAATTGTTTTTTTGGATAACTATAAAAATAGTTACTACTTTTGTGCTGTAAACTACAAAAATAGTTATGAGGAATAAAACGAAAGATCAATTAACCCCTAAAGAAGAGGAGCTGATGAGACTTCTCTGGGATAATGGACCGATACTGATTAGTAAACTGGTCGAGCTATATCCTGAACCACGGCCTCACTTCAATACTGTTTCAACGGTAATGAGGAGACTCGAATCCAAAGGTTTTGTAGGACATAATGAATCGAGTGGGGTATACCACTATTATGCTATTGCAAAAAAGGAGGATTTCAGAAACCGTAGTCTCGGCAATTTTATCAAAAATTATTTTGGTGGCAGTTACTATGGTGTAGTGTCAGCTCTCGTGGCTGAAGAAAAAATTTCGGCCGATGAATTAAAGGAATTGCTTGAAATGATAGAGAAAAAAGACAAATAATATGGGAGAAATATTGTCATACTCAATGTTAGCCGGCCTCTTGATGAGTGCCATGTATCTTGCTTACCGCCTATTCTTAGCTGGGGAAAACCAGAATGTGTATAATCGCAGTGTTCTGCTTTTAATATATGTCGTTTCTTTTACTGCAGTACCTGTGATGACTTGGCTCTGCAATTATTTCTCGATCGCAGACTCCCGGAACATAGTTGTTGAGAATCTTGAAATTGTAGGGACCTCTGTTGTTGCAGTCTCAAAACCTGAGTGGAGATCAGTCTTGCTATGGGTATATATTGCAGGATTGTGTGTAGTGGGGCTATTAACGGTTGTAACCTGGATTCGGCTCCTTGTTAAAGTGCATTCGGGCGAGAGAATTGTCTCTGATGGTTGTGTTATAGTCTTGACCGATGATGACAAATTAGCTCCATTTAGCTGGATGCACTATGTTGTAATAAGCAGGCACGACTATAACAATAGTTCCAATGCCATCTTGGCACATGAGTTGAAGCATGTGACCAGTCATCATTGGGTAGATTTATTGTTAGCTCAGATTGTATGTGTTTTGAATTGGTTTAATCCGTTTGCGTGGCTTATGCGCGAAGAACTGGTACTTGTACACGAATATCAAGCTGATAGTTCGGTTATAGAATATGGATACAATCCACAGGAATATCAAATGTTATTAATAAAAAAAGCTGTCGGCTCGAGATTCCCGTCCTTAGCCAACAGCCTTAATCATAGTAATCTAAAAAAACGTATCACCATGATGAAAAAAGAAAAAAGTGGTGCAGGTTCTAAATTTAAGGCCCTTGCACTTGTGCCCATGTTAGCGTTGGCACTCAGCGTATCCGCTATTCCGGCTGTGCGTTCTGCGGTAACAGCTATCAGCACCAGCGAAGTTTCAAAAGACAAAGGTAGTGAAAAATTACCAGCCGACAATCTGCCGGTTACAAATTCAAACATTGAATTGATGCCTAAGTATCCCGGGGGGGATGCGGCTTTGATGCGGGCTGTAATGGAAAAAGTTTCATTTCCTAATCCCGAATTAAAGTGGAAAGATGGTGCCGGAGGGACTACCATAGTAGGTTTTAGCGTGATGCCCGACGGAACTATGTCAAATTTTGAATGCACTCATTCCTGCGGATATGGTGATCTTGACCAAATCGCTATTGATGCAGTAAAAAATGGATTGACTGAAAAATGGATACCCGGCACAAGTAATGGACAACCTGTCGCTGTGCGTTTCAATATACCTATTATGTTCAAATCCAAGGCTAAATAGTTATAGATTAACACAGCTATTCATACTCTCTTGATTTCAACGAGGTCGGGGCAAAATTCCTCGGCCTCTATTTCGTATTTACTTTTCATTATGTACTTTTGTAATCAGTATTGTCCGAAGAAATAGTTTGTATGTTTCATGATGGGTTTTAATGTATTTTCCACAGCCGAGAATAAGATGCTTTTGACATTGATAGTCTTCTTTTGCATATGCTCTTGTTCCAGATATCGCAAATATGAAGGGTTACAAGAAGAGTTGACTGCGTTTGTAGAAGACAAGAATGCCCGAATAGGAGTGGCGGTGATTATCAATGGAAAAGATACTGTATCGGTAAACGGCAACGAGCATTTTCCGATGTTAAGTGTCTATAAACTGCCTGTCGCACTTGCTTTGGGCGATTATCTTCTCTGTGGTCCCGAGATACTCAGTGATTCGATATTGATAACCGGTCATGATTTAAAGCCCGATACCTATAGTCCATTGCGTGATAAGTATGACGATATTGATTCGTTACAATTATCAGTTGATGAACTTTTGGCATATTCTCTTCAGCTAAGCGACAATAATGCATCAGATATCCTTATGGGACTTCTTCCCGACATAGGGTATGTCAACCATTTCCTTCATAAAAATGGCTATTACAATATTAATGTTGTTTCAACCGAGGATGACATGCATCAAGACAATATGTTATGTTACGATAATTGGTCAACGCCGGTTGAAATGGCGGTGATGATTGATCAATTAGACAAAGAAAGTAACGATTACTTCTCGAAAAAAATTAAACGACTACTTGAAACTTGTCAGACAGGAAACTCACGATTGTCAAAACCTGTAATCAATGTAAATGGAGTTATAGGACATAAGACTGGAACCGGATTCGAATTGCCTGATGGACGTATCATGGCTGTAAATGATGTAGGGTATATACACCTTAACGATGGTAATCGGTATTCTATAGCAGTTTTTATAGCCGATTCGCATTATAATTTAGTCAATTCCGAGCAAATCATAGCCGACATATCAGAGTTGGTGATAAATCATATAAAAAATAATTAGTAATGAGAAACAAATTGGTTGTGTGCTTATTAGTCGTTCTGTTGAGCAGTATCTTTTCAGCAACGGTAAGTTATGCATTAGATGGAACATGGCGAGGAGATTTGTCGTTCAATGGAAACAAACTACCTTTGGTATTTCATTTTACATGCAGTGTGGCAGGTAATGCGCAGTGTACTATCGACAGTCCACTTCAAGTAGCAAAAGGGCTTGCAACGCAAATAAACTTTTGTAATGCTGATAGTGTTTCGCTTGATATAAAATCAATTGGAGCTTCCTATTCAGGTAAAATAGATAGAGATAAGATAACCGGAGTTTTTATTCAGAGAGGATTTTCCTTCCCCTTGGAGTTGACTCCTGAAAAATCGATATACGACCGGCGTCCACAAACTCCGCAGCCTCCATTTTCTTATACAGTCGTTGACACAACATTCGTTGCACCGGATGGCGTCAATCTTGCAGCTACACTCACGTTACCCGAGTACTACTCAATTAAAACACCAATAGTTGTCATGGTAACCGGAAGCGGACCACAAAATCGTGATGAAGAGCTTTTTGACCACCGTCCTTTTGCTGTTATCGCCGATTATTTGGCACGTAATGGTGTTGCATCGTTTAGGTATGATGATCGTGGTACTGCACAGTCGGAAGGTGATTTTGCTTCATCAACCATCGCTACATTTAAATCTGATGCAGAGTCGGCTGTAAACTTCTTGAGAAAATCCAATAAATTCAAGAAAATAGGAGTTATCGGTCATTCAGAAGGTGGAACCATCGCGTTGATGCTTGCCTCACAAAAAACTGTAGATTTTGCAGTTAGTCTTGCCGGTGCATTTGTTGCCGGAAAAGATATTATTCTCGCGCAGAATAAACATTCTTTGGAGCAGTTGTTGGTCAATCAAAAGCATATGGCTGATGCTATGACATTGCTTTCCAAAGTTTTCAATGATGTGATTCAAGGTAAAGCCACATCAGCGATCAATATTGACGATTATATAAAAAATGACAATCTGGAGATTCCACAGCTTGTACTTGCCTCGCTGCGTAAAAATCTTTCGATAGGTGACAGTGAGTATTTTCGCGAATTTTTAATACTTGATCCCTCCAAATGGCTTGGTAAGGTCCAAGTCCCCATTTTAGGGCTTAATGGATCTTTGGATAAGCAAGTTAATTCGGCCGAAAATTTGAGCATTTTAAAGAAATATGTTCCTAAAGCCCAGGTTAAAGAGTACTCAGGCCTTAATCATCTTTTCCAACATGCCACCACGGGCGAAGTGTCAGAATACGTGGAAATTCCGGAGACTATTTCGACAGAGGTATTGGACGATATAGTAAAATTCATCGAATCACGTTAAATGGGGCTTGTTTAAAGGATGTTTGGATAGACAAAGCGCTGTTTTGATAATTCAAAACAGCGCTTTTGTTGTAGCGAATCCGGGATTCGAACCCGGGTTTCCGCCGTGAGAGGGCGGCGTGCTAGGCCTCTACACTAAATCGCCATTAATAGGCGTTGGACTCTTGGCTAACAACGTTGCAAAGTTACTAACAATTTTGTGACACTGCCAAATTTTTCAACTACTTTTTTCAGTAGTTGTGCAATCAAACCATATTTTGTACCTTTGCAGTAACAAAAAACTATAATTAAACGACTAAATTATGGCTCATAAAGCATTATTGATGATACTCGATGGGTGGGGTATAGGTAACCACACCAAGAGTGATGTAATTTATTCCACTCCAACTCCTTATTGGGATTCACTGCTCGCTGATTATCCGAATTCTCAGTTGCAGGCAAGTGGTGAGAATGTCGGTTTGCCCGATGGCCAGATGGGAAACTCAGAAGTAGGGCACCTCAATATCGGTGCCGGTCGAGTTCTTTATCAGGATCTCGTAAAAATTAATAAAGCGATAAAGGATGGTTCCATTAAGGATAATCCCGAAGTTAAGTCGGCTTTTGAATATGCTAAAAAGTCGGGTAAAGCCATGCACTTTATGGGTTTGACCAGTAATGGAGGTGTTCACTCTTCTCTTGAACACCTATTTGCATTGTGTGACCTTGCCAAGCACTATGAGCTTGAAAAAGTCTACATTCACTGTTTTATGGATGGTCGTGATACCGATCCCCGAAGTGGTAAAGGTTTTATCGAGGAGTTGCAATGTCATTGCAAAAAGTCGGCCGGAGTCATAGCGTCTATCATAGGCCGCTTCTATGCAATGGATCGCGACAAGCGTTGGGAGCGTGTAAAAGTTGCCTACGACCTGCTTGTAGAGGGCGAAGGAAAACAAGCTACCGATATGGTAAAAGCTATGCAGGAGAGCTATGATGAAGATATTACCGATGAGTTCATCAAGCCAATTAACAATTCAACTGTCGATGGCACTATCAAGGATGGTGATGCCGTGATATTCTTTAACTACCGTAATGACCGTGCAAAGGAACTTACAGTTGTTCTGACTCAGCAGGATATGCCCGAGCAAGGAATGCACACAATTCCCAATCTTCACTATTACTGCATGACTCCTTATGATTCTTCGTTCAAGGGCGTCCACATTCTTTTCGATAAAGAAAATGTATCTAATACATTAGCCGAGTATTTGTCATCACTTCATAAAAAACAACTTCATATTGCCGAAACCGAGAAGTATGCCCATGTAACATTCTTCTTTAACGGAGGTCGTGAGGCTCCATTTGACGGAGAAGACCGCATCTTGGTACCATCACCTAAGGTAGCAACCTATGATCTTCAGCCCGAGATGAGTGCATTTGAGGTTAAGGACAAACTGGTGGCAGCTATTGACGAGGAAAAATATGATTTTATAGTTGTAAATTTTGCCAACGGTGACATGGTAGGGCATACCGGAATCTATGGAGCTATTGAGAAAGCAGTAAAGACTGTCGATACATGTGTCCACGATGTCGTGGAGGCGGCAAAAAAGAATGGTTATGAAGTGATCATTATTGCTGACCATGGTAATGCCGACAATGCAGTCAATGCTGATGGAACGCCCAATACTGCTCATTCGCTCAATCCTGTTCCATTTGTATATGTAACCGGCAATAAGAACGCTAAGGTTGAGAACGGAATCCTTGCCGATGTAGCTCCCTCGATTCTTCACATCATGGGTATTGATCAACCGGCCGAGATGACCGGACGCGATCTAATAACAGACTGATTATTTACTTTTCTTGAAAAAACAAAAACCACTGCAAACTATCAGTTTGTAGTGGTTTTTGTTTTAAACGTATGTTTGTTTTTGCGAATCTCCGAATAGTTATTTTTTTAAATCAATTTTGATTCTTTCAATCAGTTCGAGTGCCATGTCGCGCGAAGCGTTGATAAGAGCCGGGACGTGAGCATCGCTGTTAACTATCAAGGGAACGTTGGATTCTATTATACGTTTGAGCAGTACGTTTGATGGGAAAAAACGATGGTGGTCTTTTTGAGCCTTGGTGTTTAATTCTACGGTTACACCGCTTTCAATTATCTTATCAACCAATTGGCTGGCTAAGGATTGATACCAGTCTTCGTTTTCTATTCCGGGATGAAAATGGCTTGAATTATGACCTATTTTGTCAAAATGACCTATGATATCAAATCCGCCGGCTTCGACCATTTTTATGGACTGGGCATAGAAAGTTTCAACAACATATCGTATATCATTGTTGAAATGAAGGCTCATCTTCCTCTTGAACGATTCGAAATTTCCATCGATATCAACCTGTTGCCCAGATTGATCAGGTATAAAATGTACTGAACCGATCATGTAATCAAGAGGTAACGATTGGAAATATTCGATTGACGGACCCCAAGAGTCGCCCAGGTAATCAACCTCCATTCCTGCATAAAAGGATACCCTGTTCCCATATTCTTCTTTTATACGCTCCACTTCATTTAGGTATGTTGGTACTTTATCGCGGTGCATATTACAAGAAGATTCTATGGGTATTGGAGAGTGGGGCGTGAAACCGTAGTGTGTAAAACATTGTGCTACGGCTTCACGGGCAAAAGCCTCCATTTGGGCTCTCCCGTCACAAAACTCAGTGTGGGAATGGAATGTATACTTAGTACTGTCTCCAATTAATTTTAAAAAGTCCATAGCATTAGGCTCTGTGGGTTAAAAATTGTATCTCACACCTAATGAAGGTATGAAAGCGTGGCATTTATAGTCGGCTGTGAATGTTTTGGAAACAGGTAATTGATTGGTTTCGGGCAGTAGCTTGTTTAGCTTCGATGCCAGTAGGTCGGGATAGGAGCAAGTTGCATTATCTTTTCCAAGTCCGGCAACATACATCATTGCTATATCTATATCGAGCCCTTTGACAGGACTGAATGAGAAGCCTAAAGTAGGTTCGATTTTTGTCATGCCGGGTGTTTCCGGATTATAGTAATTGATATTCATAGGGTCGGTATCTATCAACATTCCGGCTCTTAAGGCTAAACGATGTGTCACATCATATTCGGCACCTACAGAGAATGACCAACAGTTACTGTAATCCTTGGTGATGTTCTGGTTGTAATTGGCACACTTAGGATCGAGAAATTCGATGTCCAGTTGTTTATATGCTCGCCAACCCGTGAGACGTGCATCAAAAGCAAGTGTGAGTTTGTCAATCGGTTTCCACGATGCTCCCATTGATAAGGTGTAGGGGCATGGCATCGATGATGAGAAGTTGGTAGAGTTGAGTATATTCAATTCGCTTAACAATACTTCGGCCTGCAAGTCGGCAAATTGGATTGACGCATTACCCGATCCAACATTCATCTGTACCTTAGATCGGTAAGAAACGCCAAAGGTCAGATTATCAAGAATATCATACATTACCCCCACGTTGAATCCGCAAGCTATCTCAGAGCTGCCATTCAGCAGTATGGAAGCCGGCATTGTGCCTTGATAGGGCACCGGCGAGGAGATTTGTCCCATTTGTGAAAGAAGTGAAGCCATCATGTCGGCAGTCGATGACACTACAAGACCTTTGCTGAGGTTTACATTACCCCAATTGATTGTAAGTCCGGCTCCTACTGAGAGTTTGTCGGTAATACGCCATGAAACCGTAGGTTGAATTGTGAAAACCTTCAAGTTAACTTCCTGGCTGAGAATTGCTCCGGGCCAGTTGGATGTCCAGTTTATGCCACTTCCATAGGGCGTGTAGAATGATACCCCGGCCTTTAGATTATCATAAATGGAAAAAGCGGCATTCACCATGAGTGGTGTCGATGGGTCGTTGGCAGTGGTATACTTTGTACCATCAGGCAATATAGCTGTAGCGGTTGCAAAGATCGAAGTGAAAGAGCCTGATATACTGAAGTGTTCGTTCATATAACCAAGTCCGGCGGGATTGAAGTACATGCTCTCAGCGTTTAAATGCAGTCCGGTTCCTGTATGTCCCATTCCGAGTTGTCGAGAACTTAGTGTATTTACCTGATAGCCTTCGGCGGCTGCAGGGATAAGAGAGGTGATTGCAAGAGCTATCGTAGCCCCTTTGATAAAGTTACCTTTGATGATCATGTCTAAATTTAAATTTTTTATACCTAAGAGCCTGTCTGGTTTTAACTCGTATTAAGATCGAGAGTCAATCTTAATACGAGTTAAATTCAAACATACTCTAATGGATATGTTTAATAATTAAATGTTCGTTTTATATTTCCTTTATTTATACGTCTTATATACATAAAAATTATAATTGTTATTGCTATAGATACGCTTGCTCCTGTGGCTATTGATAGAGAAAGATCAAGACCGAGTCCCTCGGGTCGTGGCGCACACATAAGGTAGCTGATGCTCACGGCAGTCATGAACATTCCGGGCAGTAAAGTAATGATATAAGCCCTATGGTGACGTGCAAGATAAACGGTTGCTCCCCACAGTGTGAACACGGCCAGTGTTTGATTGCACCATGCAAAGTATCGCCAGAGAATTTTGAAGTCGATCAGCATTACGAGGAAGGCAAGTGCGAATATTGGAATTGAAAGTAACAATCTTTTCCAAAACTTCTTTTGGTCAAAATTCATAAAATCGGCGGCTATTAAACGGGCGCTTCTCAGAGCGGTATCGCCTGTTGTTATTGGAGCAGCTATAACGCCAATTATGGCCAGCAATCCACCTAGAGAGCCGAGCCATGTAGTTGAAATCTCTTTGACTAAAGGAGCCGGCGTACTTTGGGACATATATTCGTTTAGCGATTCATATCCATTTGTAAATGCAATGGCGGCAGCAGCCCATATCAAAGCCACTAATCCTTCCGAAACCATGGCACCATAAAATATAGGGCGTGCATAACGCTCGTTTTTCAAGCAGCGAGCCATCATTGGCGACTGTGTGGCATGGAATCCTGATATCGCGCCACATGCAATCGAGACAAACATCATAGGAAAAATCGGAGTGCCGTCATGGTGGCGTGAGTGTAATCCTTCGTTAAGGCCATCGGGTATTGTTACTCCACCAAAAAGCAATACGCCCAATAGTCCCGCAGCCATGAACAAAAGTGTAAATCCAAATACAGGATAGCAGTTACCGATAAGTTTATCTATAGGTAACAAAGTAGCGAGCATGTAATAAAGAAATATGACTCCTATCCAAATGCTGCGATCAAGATAGTCGGGAGTCATTCCGGCAAGTAGGTCGGCTGGATTGATAACAAACACTGCCCCAACAAGAATTAGAAGCAACAGAGAGAATGCACGCATCACTTGTTTTGTCTTGTTGCCTAATTCGTGGCCTATTACTTCGGGAAGAGATTTACCTCCTGAACGAAGACTCATCATGCCTGAGATGAAGTCGTGAACACCACCGGCAAAGATAGTACCGAGAACTATCCATAGGAAAGCTGCGGGGCCAAACATGATACCCATTATGGCACCAAAAATAGGTCCGAGTCCTGCTATGTTCAAGAATTGTATTAAGAATACTTTCCATGTGGGCAGTGGCAAATAATCAATATTGTCACGCATCTTGTAGGCCGGCGTTGAAAGAGACTCGTCAATTTTGAATATGCGTTCCACGATCAAGCCATATATGAAATAGCCTCCTATGAGCACCGCAATTGAAATGAGAAAGAGGTACATAGTGATATTTAATGTTGAATGATTAATTTAATGGCATTTCATTGCCTATAACTTCGTTTGCAGCACGTTTAAGAGAGTCGTCATCTCCCTGAGCTCTCCTTTCCAATTCAAGAATCTCGCTTGAAACTTCTTTGTTGCCTTTGGCATATTGTAATCTTAGTTGCTCAAGTCGTTGACGATCGTTCTCAATACTGTTCTTTAAATCTATCGTGTTGCGGAGAGCGATGCGTGCATCACTGTTTTTAAGTTGTTCTATTCGTGTTATCACACGACCATCGGGTAGGGGAAAATAACATTGAGTATGGAGGCTGTGGACCGAACGTCCTATCGATTCTATAGATTCTTTCAGACTGTTATAATCTCTTCCCGGTTCCCACGTCGATTTTATAGAAGTCAATCGAGCTCTATCGGTTAGATCGGGAGCATCCACATCAACGTTCACACGCATGTCGGCCGGTATGAACATATAGATAGTGACCATGTTGTCAATTCTGTTACGGTCGCTTGCCCACCATCCCACTCCAGTAGTCTCGTCTATCGCAAGCATATAGTCATTATAAGGCGAGTTATAAGGCATTCCGAGATTCTGGGGCTGCAGAAATCCATTGCTGTCTCTGCGTGAAATGAAGATGTCATATCCTCCTAATGAGTTGTCTCCGTTGTTGGCATAATACAATGTAATGCCATCGGGCATAAGGAATGGATAGTTGGCATCGCCATTCTCCCCCAAGTGGTTGCCAATCGGGGTGGGAGCATCCCATTCATCTCCATAAAGGGCCACTGAGCTCATAATCGAGAGGTCTCGGTTGTTACCCTGAGCCGCCCACATCATTTCTGTTCCACTTTCGGGCTCGTAAACTACGGTTTGATCAGCTGCATTGAATTTATCGGGGAGAACCGATACCGGATTGATAGAACCACTTTCGGGTGAGAGTCTATAATAAGAGAAGAAATCATCGGCAGGAACATTAATGCTGTCAAATACAACTATTTTTTCTACTCGGTTTAACATGTTGCGAGTGCGTTCAAGCTGTGCTGTCACGTTTCCCGATTGATCTGGGGCCGTCTTTCGTCCTTTTTTCAACCCCTTGCGGTAGTTGTCGATCAGCTCATCGGCATCGTCAATGCGATATTCTCTTATCGCAATTTCGATCAAGCCTAAACGGGCGTCATTATTTCCGTTTTTTACCGCTTTCTTATACTGAGTGATTGCTTCCGAGTCTTTATTTAAGGCCAGGTAGCAATCGCCAAGAAGCTGTGGTATTGTACTGTTTCGAGGTTCTTTAGATGCCAGTTCATTCAATTTTGAGATGGCAACGTCATAATCACCGTTGTCGATCGATTCACGAGCACTTGACAAATTTACAGCAGCACTCATTGATAAAGAAAACGCCATGAAGGCAATTATGCATAATCCAAAATACTTTATATTCATAGTGCCGATGGTTTTAATAATAATCCTGTTCGTTCTTGCAAACCAAACAAAAGATTCATATTATGTACGGCAGTGCCTGCCGCTCCCTTTAACATGCTGTCAATAACCGCAGTAATCAATAATTTGTCACCATGTTTTTCCAAATGTAATATACACTTATTGGTGTTTGCCACATCTTTTAGATCTACCTGTTTATCGGTCATGAATGTGAATCCGTGATCGCTGTAATACTCATCATAAAGTTTTCTTACTTCATTAATCGCGAGAGGGCAATTGAGGTAGACAGACGCTATTAGTCCGCGCGAAAAACTGCCTAACATTGGAATCATATTGATTGTAGAATTAAAAGAGAGCTGAACTGATTGCAACGTCTTTTTGATTTCTTCAACATGGCTATGGCTAAGAGCATTGTAGAGTTTGATGTTATCGGCTAAGGTAGGATCTCCCGATACAGCCGAGACGTTTATCTCTCCATTTAAGAGTAAATTCTTTGCCAATGGTAGTAAAGCGAGCTCTACGGCAGTTGCGAATGCACCGGGATTGGCCACGCGCGTTGCACCTCTTACGAGTGGTTTACGGTTTAGTTCAGGTAACCCATAAACAAATTCTTCGTCTTCTTGGGTATTGTAGCGAAAATCGCCCGAGAGG
>CANOKG010000051.1 GCA_947566655.1 uncultured Muribaculaceae bacterium
CTATAACACTAAAATATTGACGTATTAAATAGTGCCAATAGTGTATACAAATTATGACAGAGGGCTTGCCTTAGGCTCGTTTATTGTGGTTTGCCGAGTGATTCGTCTTTGTTGCAGTTGGCTGTGCGGTATTCTTTAGGCGTCATTTGGTAACGCTTGGCAAATTCACGGTAAAAGTGAGAGCGGTTGGAGAATCCGGTGCGGAACATGATCTCCTGAACGGTGAGGCAAGTGGTGCATAGCAATCGGGCTGCCGACGACAATCGATGCTCTTTAATGAAGTCGTTGGGCGATGACATTTCAAGCTCCTTCAAGCGACGATAAAGATTGCGGGTCGACATGTTCAGATGTTGCGCCACGCGGTCAATAGAGAGGTCGCTGTCTTCGATATTGGAGTCGATGAAAGTAGTTAGATTGTCGATGAACTCCTTGTCTTCGCGGCTCATGAGTTGACCTCCCTCATACATGTAGGCGCTTCCCGCTGTATTATAGTACTCGCGGAGTTGTTGCTGACGCTGGATCAATCGAGAAATCATAGCACGTAGATAACCGAAGCTGAATGGTTTGCGAATGTATAAATCGGCGCCCGATTCGATCCCTTCGATAATCTCATCGTTAGATACCTTGGCCGAAAGTATTATGAGAGGAATGTGGGCGGTGTGGCGATTTGCCTTGATTTGACGGGCTAAATCGAGACCGTTGGTGCCTGGCATCATTACATCGGTAATTATAAGGTCGAATACCGATTTTTTCAAAAGGTCGATAGCGGCGCTGCCATCAGAGGCTGTCGTGACGTCATACTCAGAGAAGCTGTCGGTGAGAAGTGTTAACATCTCTTCGTTGTCATCTACTATGAGTAGTTTCTTTGGTTGCCCGCTATCATTACGATACCCGTTGGTTATGTTTGATGCTTCTATTGCTGTATCCGTAGCTTGAACCGTTGGATCGCTATCGGTTTTGGTTATGTCGGAGGGCTTGTGTAGAATCACCTGATTGTCGGTAGTGTCGATTTCCAATTGGGGTAATGTTACGATAAACGATGCGTAACTGTCAACCACGCTGTCGATTTCGATTTTACCTTCGAGTTGTTCTACCATCGACAGACAGATTGCCATTCCGAGACCATTACGTGCCGATAGTCCGTGGGTGACTTTCTCCTCGATGTTGTCAAGAATGGCATAGCGGTTGAAAATGCGTTCTTTATCTTCGGGGCGTATTCCTTTACCTGTGTTCCAGACTTCCAAGCGCAACTTATTCTCGGGATTTTTGTCAAGTTTCACTTTGATCGTTCCGCCGGCAGGGGTGTATTTGAAGGCATTGGAGATGAGGTTGGTGATTATCTTGTTGATGGAGCTGTAATCGGTGTTCCATGTAATGCCGGGAGTCACTTCATTCACTACGGTTATGTGGTTGCGCTCGGCCATGTCATCGAAGGTGGCTATGGTATCGTTGCACAGGTCGCTGACATCAATGTGGCGTACTTTTCGCGGGCTGTGTCCCGACTCGATGCGGCGAAGGTCAATGATCTCCTGGATCAAGTTATTAAGTCGTTGACCGTTGGTAAATATTAAAGATGCATATTTCCTGATGTAACTATCTGATTTCTCGTAAGAAAGTATTCGTTCACATGGGCCAGCAATCAGAGTCAGCGGCGTGCAGAATTCATGGGTTATGTTGGTGAAGAATCGCAGCTTTTCTTCATAGAGTTCTTCTTTGTGGGTCTGGCGCATCCTATCAATCGCGAGACGTTGCGCAAGGCGTTGACGGCGTAATGTGTATATACCTATGGTTGAGAGTATTGCGAAAAATATTATGATGTATATGGCTATAGCTATATTTGATATATACCAAGGTGGAGATACCGATATTTCCAATTGGGTAATGTCGCTGTCGGTCATCAAGTCGTGGTTGTAGGTCTTGATATATAATTTATGTCGGCCCGGACTTAGGCTGTTGAGCGATACTTGGTTGTCGTTTCCGTTATAAATCCACTCGCGTCCATCAAACGAGTAAACCATGGTTATTGAACCGGGATTGATGAACTCGGGCGCAGAGAACAGCAGGTTTATATAGCTTTGGTCGTGGTTGAACGACAGGGTGTTGTCATCGGGTGTGAAAATGTTGTGGAGAGAAATGTCCTTTCCGTTGATCGATAGGCCTATGAGCCTCGGCTGATTATTGGACTTTATCTCATCGTTGAACGTAGGGTTGTATCTTATCATAGCAATACCATCTATACCGCCAAAGATGATAAGACTGTCTGGGGTGATGTGGGCGGCGCCGTCGCTATATTCGCTCACTCCCACACCTATTTTACTATCGATAAGTCGTGTGCGTTCAGTGGCAAGGTCAAATACGACCAATCCTTTATTGGTTGATGCCCATATGTCACCGCGTTTATCTTTAAGGAGGCTGTGGATGGTGCTGTTGGAGAAACCTGTGTGGGTTCCCATGAATAGTTTTTCTCTCGTAGGAGTTTGCATTAACATGCCGTTACCGGTTCCCAGCCAAAGAACTGTGTCTTCTTTGATAGTTGAGAAAACATCGTTGACCGTGAGCGGGTAAGTGTCTTCTCTCAGTGTTAATCTCTTCAAAGTGTTGGTTATACTGTCGTAGATGTATGCCCCTTTTCCTCGATTGGAAAAAACAGGAGTGCCGTTGTTGTCGACGGTGGCCGAGAAGAAGTAGTTGTCGGAGAACGATCGGTCTCCGACGAGATAATGCCGGGTGTCATACAGTCGTGGCTGTTGATGGCTGTTGTCGATTTTTGAACGGAACACTCCAAGACCTATCGATGCCGTCCATAGAATGGAGTCTCCCTCTTCGATCACGCCATGAATCCACCTCATGTCAACATCGGTGTCGACATTTTTCAATTGTCCGCTATTGTAATCGTAGATATTCAAGCCATCTTCGCCTCCTATCCACAGTCGCGGGCGAGAGCTTGGGGATATTGCAAACACTGCGTTATGCCGAAGATTGGAATTGTCTGACTTCCATAGTTTTTTGCTTTGGAACGTTGCATAACGAGTGTCGAACCCCGTGAGTTGCAGCAACCCGTCGCCTTTTGTCCCTATCCACAAGTTGTTTTTATCGTCGACATATACTGTTCTTACGGGTTTTAAAATAATGTTGTCTAAATCATGAAACGATATTGTGTTGACATCGTATGGTCCCGAACTGCAGGTATAGACACCGCCGCAGTCAGAACCTATCCATACAACATCCTGTGCTTTGGATGCCAATAATGTGAACACTCCGACATTGATTCCCAAGTCGGCAGTATGATGTTTGTTGGAGCAGTCGACTCTGATAGCGCCTTGGGTAGCAAATGCTATGTATATGTTATTGTTCTTGTCGGTGGTGATCTCTGATATATCACCGCGTTGGTTCAGTAAATGCCCAACCGTCATGATACTTTTGGAGGAAAAAGTTGTAAGGTCAAACTGGATTAATTCTCCACCTGCTGTGACAAGGTATACAATACGGTCACCGTTTGATGCGAAGAGTAGGGGCTGGCGGCTTACAACTTGCATCTCGCCGGCTATGAACCCCGTCCCGTTAGCGCTTACTTTTACTGTTTTGATACCATCTTTGCCAAAAATGACGATATGGTCGGCTACACATCCAAATGACAATATGTTGTCTCGATCGACTCTAATTCCATTGACTGTTATGAATTGGTCATTGTTGTTGTCGAAGAATAGCAGGTGGCCGTCTTGGTCGATTACCATAATGCGGCCATTGTTTGTGGTTTTTACCTTTTCGTGTCCGTGAAACTGAGTGAAAACCTTGACATCGCCGGTGCCCACATTGATGCGGTTCATTCCAAAATTGGTCCTTACCCACATTTCTCCCGGAACGCGTTCGAAAATGCCCTCTATTATGTTGCCACAGAGTGGAGATTCAGGGTAAAGTATGGAATAGTTGTAAACCCTGTTTCCATCATACAGATTGACACCGTCACATGTCCCAACCCAAAGCATGCCCGAGTAATCCTGGCATAAAGAGAGCACCGCACTGTTTGACAGGCCATCGGTGTTTGAAATATTATTGATATTGATTGCTCCGACTCTAAAGATAGAGATGCCTGCAATCAATAAAAGCCAAGCGTAACGAAGATGTTCAGTTATGGTCATGGATTTAGACATGGGTAGGGACTAAAAATGATTTTGTAGTGCAAATGTACTTAAAAATTCCAATATTTCCAATTGATGGAATTTTGGTTTTGTACCGCCGGTGTGTTTTTGGGTGTTGAGACTAATATGGCGCGATTGTATACATTTATTGACGTGTTAATAAATAATTTTGTACCGCTGAAATCTGTTTGTATCTTAGAGCCTGTCTGGTTTTAACACACTAAAATGATTATATTATCGAATGAAGGATTTTAAAGTATTAGTTTCGCATTAATCTCGAGGCCAATTTTGGCGAATTTTAGATTATTCATCAGTCACGTAGCTCGCTACGTTCCTTCTTCACAATTTAAAATTCGCATAAAATTGACACTCGATCTTAATACGAGTTAAAACCAGACAGGCTCTAAGAGTATGCTAAAAGTAGACAACACTCCAAAATCAGTTCATTAAGCGATATACAGTAAAATAATTCATATAACCAATCATGAAAAAACAACATCTCATTTCGCTGGCGGCTTTGGCCACGGCGCTCGTATCCGCATCGGTTGCAATGCAGAGTTGCACCGAGACCAAGGCGATAAACGATTCAGAGAACTTCCGGGCTCCTGCCGTTCCTCTGGTTACGATTGACCCTTACACCAGTGCCTGGTCGGCTGCCGACCATCTTTACGATACCAAGGTGAGTCACTGGAGCGGAAAACCGTTTCCTCTTATAGGTGCTATCAAGGTTGATGGTAATGTGTACCGTTTTATGGGTGAAGAGATAGCGGTGCTAAAGACTGTCCTCCCCACAGCCAAGGCCGGTGCCTGGACAGGAACTTATGTCAACAAGAAGCCTGCCGACAATTGGATGGCTCCGGGATTTGATGACTCTTCCTGGACTGTATCGGAGGGCGCTTTCGGTACTGTTCCCGCTGAGAGCATGGCTCGCACCGAGTGGAATACTCCCGAGATCTGGACTCGTCGCACCTTTGATATCGATGAAGCTCTCCTCGACAAGCCTCTCTTCTTGAATCTCTCACACGACGATGACGCTGTTGTGTATATCAATGGAGTAAAAGTTGTGGAGACCGGAAACTCGGCCGGCAAAGACTTTACTTATGAACTTCCCGACAGTGTCAAATCAACGCTTAAGCCTACCGGCAATGTTATTGCGGCCTGGTGTCTCGACCGTGGCGGATTGGCATTCATCGATTACGGTATCGATGTCGAAGCCGATCGTTCACGCTATATGACCGAAACCGCTGAGCAAACTTCGGTTACCGTTGATCCGATGAATACAATCTATACATTTACCTGTGGTCCTGTTGATTTAAAACTTACTTTCACAGCACCTGTATTTTTGGATAACCTCGACCTGCTTTCACGTCCGGTCAACTACATGACCTATGAAATTAAAAGCAATGATAACAGCGAACACAATGTAGAACTCTATGTTGAGGCCGGTAAGGAGTGGGCTCTGGACAGCAGCAGTCAGTTTGCCGAGACTTCTATTGTTAATCTCACTGACAACTTGACAGCTGTAACGGTGGCCAATGTAGAGCAGAATCCTCTTAACCGTGCAGGTGACGATCTCCGAATCGATTGGGGGCGTTTCTATCTCGCTACCAACAGTGCCGATGCCACAGCCTTTACAGGCGATGCAATCGTTGCACGCCAGGCTTTCATTGCAGGCAGCACTGCCGAGACTGAAGGCGAAAGCATCGGTTTCGTTGTCAACAAGGGTAAGATCGAGAATGCAAAAGGTTACTTTATGTTTGCCTATGACGACGGTTACTCGATACAATATTTTAAAAACAATCTGCGTCCTTACTGGAATCGCAACAACGACTCTACCATAGCTGCGCAGATCGAGGCAGCCGCCAACGATTATGACGCGTTGATGAAAGCTACGGCCGACTTTGATGCCAAGATGCTTGCTGAGGCTACCGAAGCTGGTGGTAAGGAATATGCCCGTCTCTGTGCTTTGGCCTATCGCCAGGCTATTGCGGCTCACAAACTCGTTGAGTCACCCGACAATCAGTTGTTGTGGTTATCGAAGGAGAACTTCAGCAACGGGTCAATCGGTACTGTCGATATTACCTATCCATCGGCTCCAATGTTCCTCCTTTATAACACCGACTTGGTGAAGGGACTGATGAACCACATTTTCGACTATAGCGAGAAGTATGGCTGGAACAAGCCGTTTGCAGCTCACGATGTGGGTACCTACCCATTGGCCAACGGTCAAACCTATGGTGGTGACATGCCGGTAGAGGAGAGCGGTAACATGCTTATCTTAGCTGCAGCTATCGCCAAAATCGATGGAAATGCCGACTATGCCAAAGCACACTGGAATACTCTTACAACATGGGCTGAGTATCTTACTGAGTTCGGACTCGATCCTGAGAATCAGCTTTGTACTGATGACTTTGCCGGCCACTTCGCCCATAATGCCAATCTCTCTATCAAGGCTATTTTAGGTGTAGCTTCCTATGGTTATCTTGCCGATATGCTTGGCAAGAAAGATGTTGCAGAACTTTACACCGCCAAGGCTCGCGAGATGGCGGCGGAGTGGGAGAAACTTGCCAATGATGGTGACCACTACCGTTTGACCTTCGACAAGGCGGGTACCTGGAGTCAGAAATATAATATGGTGTGGGACAATATGCTTGGATTCGACATCTTCCCCGATTCAATCATGGAAAAGGAAATTCCCTATTATCTCTCGGTTCAGAACGAGTATGGATTGCCTCTCGACAACCGCGAGACCTATACCAAGACCGACTGGATAATGTGGACCGCAACTATGGCTCCCGACAAGGCTACGTTCGAGAAGTTTATCAAGCCTATGTATAAGTTCATGAACGAAACCACCAACCGCGTACCTATGAGCGACTGGGTATTTACCGATCGCCCAGAGCAACGTGGCTTCCAGGCCCGTGCGGTAGTAGCCGGTTATTTTATCAAAATGCTTGATGATAAGCTTAATAAATAAAATCGTAATTTCTAATAGATCTATATAATAGAGAGGAGTCGGCTTGTCTGTGTTTGGGCCGGCTCCTTCTCTTGATATTATCGTTTGACCTTTTTATTTTTGAAATACATTAACCCTAATGAAATATCGTTTTCTAATTCCAGCTTTTGCCTTGGTGATGGCAAGCTGTTCGTCATCAACAGCCAAAGTTGATTTACCGGAGTGTAATGTGACGGTTGACAATGCCTGGGAGGCCTTTGATGCCTTCAATAAGGTGTATCTCGACTCCACAAATTATATCTACCGAAATACCAATCATGATCCACGTGCTCTTGACCGCTTCAATGGTGCTGCAGCAATTTGGTGTCAGCCCATGTATGTCGATATGGCTATGAATGCCGCCAAGTTAGCTCACACTGTAGGTGACGCAGCTCGCGAAAAACAGTATGCTGAACTTACCCGCAACCTTATGGAGGGCAATATCAAACAGTTCCAAAATTTTAATTTTGATATTTGCGAGCTTTCGCGCGGTTGGTTTATATATGATGATATACAGTGGTGGACTATCACACTTGCACGTGCCTATCAGGCTACCAGCGACGAGCGCTACCGTGAGTTGGCCGAGAAGAGTTTTGCCAGAGTGTGGTATGGATCGCCCGTCGTCGGTGATACCGGTTCCTATGCCGATCCCGCAAAGGAGCTCGGTGGTGGCATGTTCTGGCAGTGGCAACCGCTCGAGAGGCCTAACGCTAACGCTTCAAACAACGGTAAAATGTCGTGTATCAATTTCCCTACGGTAGTTGCCGCTATGCTTCTTTACGATATTGCTCCTGCCGATCGTAAAGCTGACACCACTCCTACCGTATGGGACAATAAGTATGGCCATTTTGAACGCCCTGAGTACGAAACCAAGGAGCGTTATCTTGAGATGGCTAAGGAGATCTACGATTGGAGTGTCGCTAATCTGGCCGAGCTTCCCGAGGGTAAGATCCACGACAATCGCCATGGCGAGAATGTTGGCGGGCGTCCGCTTATCTATAATCAAGGCACATTTATAGGTGCTTCTGCTCTGCTTTATCTCGCTACCCAAGAGGATGAATATCTGGTCAATGCCCGAGCTGGTGCCGATTATTCAATCAATGAAATGTCGAAAGAGCATGGTCTCTTGCCATGGGCCCATAATCAAAAGAATCCTTACGATCAGGGCAGCCTCGAGCAAGGTGTCTATCCTGCCATTTGGTGTCAGTACATGAGCCTTCTCACCGACGAGTGCGGTCAAACTGACTATTTGCCATTCCTTATCGATAACATTGAGCGGGGATGGAACAACAGAAATGCCACCGGTATAAGTGATGGAGAAGCTTGGAATCCTACATCCGATGACTCGTTGATAGGTAGTTACGCAGCTTCTTCGACACCTGCCTTAATGTTAACCACTATGAATTCCCTCTCAATCCATAAGTAATATGTAGCATTTGGGTAAATAGTCTATATAATGAACGAGCCTGTATCCTCACGGACGCAGGCTCGTTTCCCATAATACCTAAAACTTTTATACCTTAATAAAATTAAACGGTTTGTTAAAGCTTAGCAGTTTTGCTTTCAGTTTTTGTTTTGCGGGTTCTTCTCTACTCCAAGCAGAAGTTGACTGCCGGGTAGATAAGAGAGTATTTTTGTGCATATGTAACAGCTTATGAATGTAGTGACAGCGATTGCCGGGATGGCTGATACACTCGGAAGTTGCAGCGATCCTTTGAAAATACCTACCCACAGTCCAAGCCAGAAAATGTGCATCAAGTACATTCCATAGCTCATTCGTGAGCAGTCGGCAAGCAATTTAGGTTCGTTGTTGTTACCGATGCAGCTGAACATCAAGAAAGCACCGGTAGTCAGTATCACTACATTGATTGTGCAGAACGACCATCCTATTTCCAATTCTGGTGTCACCAAAAGTTCTCCCGGAGTGGCTTGAATGTAGAATGATAATATTGTCCAAATGGCTCCTATCACCATCATTATTGCTCCGACAGTCATCTTGCGGGCATTGTTCCACGTTAGGTGTACTCTTATGTAGTGGGCTATGACAAGATAGCCAAGATAGCCCGAGAAATACCATAACATGTGGTATTCGTTCCAGAAACATTGCCCCCATATCTCGCCACACCAGCGTGTTATGTAGGGCATGCAGGTTGAAAGCAAGAATACGCCTATGAAAAATAGTTCTTCACGCGGTTTGGCGTTGCGAAGCCACTGCGAAATAACTGGTATGAACAGGTAGATGCCTAAAAGCGGGTACAGGAACCACATGTGCCCGGCCAGTGTAGGGAAATTCAGTAGTATGCGGCTTAGATCAGCCTTGGCAGTCTCCGGTCCGATCTGTCCCCATAGCATTGGTAGCACGCTGTATAGAATGATGAAGAAGAGCATGGGAGGTACCACGCGCATGAAACGTTTGCGATAGAACCCGGCCATTGTCTGTTCTTTTTTCATTGGAACAAGCAGGAAAGCTGACACGATGATGAATAGCGGTACCGACATTCGTGAAAATCCATCGTAGATCGATACCCACAGCCGGTCGCTCTCGCTTTGTAACAGAGATGTTGGTCCGGCCATGTCGGTGGCATCTGGTCCACCATAAAAATTTTCGCTCGCGTGAACCAGCATCACCAGGAAACAGGCAAATACACGTACTACGTCAAGGAATTGAATGCGTTTCATTAACCGATAATTATTCTTCTTCTTTACTGTATGAATAGGGTAGGGATTCGGGTCTTATACCACGGTCAAGCTGAGGCTCATCTTGCATAGTGAACTTAAGGACAGCTCCGTTTTTAAGTTCGGAAGCCTTCAAGTAGTTTTTGTCGTAGACTTGCCCGTTTAGTGTAAGTTTTCCTATATAGATGTTGTCTTCGCTGTTGTTGGGAGCTTGGATTGTAACGGTATTGCCGTTCTCGAGATTAATGATTGCCTCTTGGAACAACGGAGCCCCCAATGCATATTCTCCACTCCCCGGACACACTGGGTAGAAGCCGAGCGCAGAGAATACATACCAGGCCGATGTTTGGCCGTTATCCTCATCTCCACAGTATCCGTCGGGATTAGCATTGTACATGCGATCCATGGTCTGACGCACCCAGTACTGAGCTTTCCAAGGCTCGCCGGCCCAATCATACATGTAGATCATGTGTTGGATTGGTTGGTTTCCGTGGGCATAGTTGCCCATGTTCATTATCTGCATTTCACGAATCTCGTGAATAACCGATTTTGCTTCGAAGATTGGAGGTTGGGTAAATACCGAGTCAAGCATCTCAACAAACACTTCTTTGCCTCCCATCAAGTCGATAAGGCCCTGTGGATCGTGGAATACCGACCAAGAATAGTGCCAGGCGTTACCCTCGGTATAGGAATCGCCCCACTTCCACGGATTGAATGGTGTCAGGAATGTTCCGTCTTCGTTGCGGCCTCGTATCAGGTTGGTTTCTTTGTCAAAGAGGTTTTTATAGTTTTTGGCACGCTTTGCAAATGGCGCCAATTCTTTTTTAGATTTGCCCAATGCCTTGCCAAATTGATAGATACACCAGTCATCATAGGCATACTCCAGTGTGCGGGCGGCATTCCCCTTGATATCGACATTGCATGGAACATATCCAAGCTTATTGTAGTATTCATGGCCAAAGCGACCTGATGATTTCACTTTTGGATGAACGTTGTTTGTACCGTGTACAACAGCTTCCCAAAGTTTTTCTGCATCATATCCCTTAAGACCCTGTAGGTAGGCATCGGCAACAACTGATGCCGAGTTATTACCTACCATGCAGTTACGGTGACCGGGCGAAGCCCATTCGGGAAGAAAGCCACTTTCAAGATAAGCGTTTACCAAACCTTCCTGCATTTTTTCGTTCATCGATGGATATACGAGATTAAGAAGCGGGAAAAGAGCGCGGAATGTGTCCCAAAAACCGGTGTCGGTGAACATGTATCCCGGCAATACTTCGCCATTGTAGGGGCTGTAGTGTATTGGGTTGCCGTTGGCATCTATCTCGTACAAACTTCGGGGGAAGAGAACAGAGCGATAAAGACACGAGTAGAATGTTCGCAGCCGGTCTATGTCGTTGTCTTTGACCTCTATGCGTCCAAGTATATCGTTCCAGCGGTCGCGGGCTTTGGATTTTACTGTCTCAAAGTTATCGTGGCCAAGTTCCTTAAGGTTAAGTTCGGCTTGTTCGGGGCTTATAAATGACGATGCTATGCGGGCATTTATTTTTTCGCCTTTTTTAGTGGAGAAGCCTACAATGGCACCGGCATGATTGGTCGTGACTGATAATTTGTCAGGGTCGATATTTCCATCGCTCACGGTTGCTGTGTAGGTAAAAGGCTTGTCAAATTCTATAATGAAGTAGTTTTTAAACCCTTCAGGTACACCGCCTGAGTTTCTGGTTGTGTACCCGATGACCTTATTTTCGGTAGGGATGACAGTAACCGATGAACCCCTGTCGAAAGGATCGATTACGATTGTTGACAGCTCATTCTCCGGGAATGTAAAGCGCATTATGGCCGCACGCTCAGTCGGTGTTATTTCGGTCGTAACATCCCAGTCGGCCAAGTAGGTTTTGTAATAATATGGTTTTGCGACCTCAGCTTTATGGGAGAACCAGCTTGCGCGTTCGTCTTCGTTGAATACGACTTTGCCGGTAACCGGCATTATCGCAAACTGGGCGTAGTCGTTAATCCAGGGACTTGGTTGGTGGGTTTGTTTTATGCCGCGAATTTTGTCTGCATCGTAAGTGTAGGCCCATCCATTACCCATCTTGCCGGTTTGCGGGGTCCAGAAGTTCATACCCCAAGGCACGGCAACAGCCGGATATGTGTTGCCTGTTGAAAGCGAGAATTTAGATTGAGTGCCAACCAAGGTGCTAACATAGTCTACGGGGGCTGTTGTTGCAGCTTGACCTAACAAGTTTGCAGCTACAAGGGCAATAATCAAAGCCGATATTTTCATGTGATTTAAATGTGATAAAATGGATAAATATCTATTATTTGCAAATATAGCAATTTTGGATGTATTTAATGTATATTGTCGTGACAAATATGTATTAATGTTCATGATTAATGAATGGTATTGATTTGTTTAATTAATTAATCCAAAATTTGGCTTGACAAGAAAGAGGATTGTTAGGGTTTGAGTTCTTATAAGACTTATTATCGGTTATATCAGTCTTTTATCAATTGCATAGCAACTAATATTAACTAATTTTACGCAAATTAAAACCATAGTTTAATAATCCACAAATTTTTAAAAGTTAAAATTAAGACTTGGCGTGGTTGATTACTACTTTGGCACAATTATACACTTTGGTATTCAGAATTTAACACACAGTTTGTTACACAGCCCACACTATCCTGACACAATGATGTTTAGCACCGAAAACAACGCATTAATCATGAACATTAAACATTTCCTGAGATCAATTGGGCTTTTTGCTCTGATTGGCGGTTTTGCTGCCATGACACAGTCATGTGACGATGACAATGAAATGATGGGTGATGCAGTTGTAGGACATGGTACTTTAACCGGTACTGTGATCAACGATCAAGAGATGCCCCTGCAGGGTGTCACTGTGACCGACATCTCATCAGCCAAGTCTACCACTACTGCCTCCGATGGTACTTACTCCCTCGAAGAAATTGCCATGCACAGCGAGGGGCAAATTGTAACTTTTGAAAAAGAAGGTTATGAAGCCACTTCGATTACGTTGGTACCTTCTAAATTTAAAAGTGGTGTGGCTACCGCCAACATCCAAATGACCTATGCCAATGCTATTATTAAAGGTCACATTTACAATGCCAATGAAGCCGATGCGCCTCTTGAAGGAGTTTCTGTTACAGTCTCTTCTACAAAAAGTGCAGTTACTGATGCTACCGGTTACTACGAAATTAAAGGATTGGCACTTCTCGATTACACTCTCACTATCGTGAAGGATGGATTCCCGACTATTTCTGCAAACATCGCTGTTTCAAGCTTTGTCGACGGTGTAGCTACATTCGATGCACGCATGGGTAGCCCCGAGCTTCTACGCGGTATCACACTCGAAGACCTTAAGGTTGCTCCACGTTGGTATAGCAACGAATACAAAGGTGGCCGCAATGCCGATGCTTATCCTATGTTTGACTGGGCATGTGACTACATGGGTTCAATACCCACTTGGAC
>CANOKG010000052.1 GCA_947566655.1 uncultured Muribaculaceae bacterium
TGCCCGATCCATACTGTTCAATAGATCAATGTCAATATCATGAGCCTCGGGCATTGGAGCATACATTATTGATTCTCCATCGCGGCGATCATCAAGATGTTGCCAAAGTTCTTCGGTAATGAATGGCATGAATGGATGCAACATTCTCAACAGAGCATCAAGGAAACGTTTTGTAGACTTAAGTGTTTCCTCATCGATAGGTTGACCATAGGCAGGCTTAATCATTTCAAGATACCATGATGAGAATTCGTCCCAGAATAGTTTATAAATAGCCATCAATGCTTCTGATACTCTGAATTTCTCCATCGAATCATTAACCTCAATGATAGTTTGCGACAGCTTGTTTTCGAACCATTCTATAGCTTTCAGGCACACATCATTTGACTTACCGGGAACAGCCTCCCAACCGTCGATGAGACGGAATGCATTCCAAATCTTATTGCAGAAATTGCGACCTTGTTCACATAGTTTATCGTCAAACATGATGTCATTTCCCGCCGGAGCTGCCAACATCATACCCATGCGCACACCATCAGCACCATAAGTCGCAATCAACTCTAGCGGATCGGGTGAATTGCCCAGTGATTTCGACATCTTACGGCCAATCTTATCACGAACAATACCGGTAAAATATACATTTTCAAAAGGCATCTTTCCAACATATTCATAGCCGGCCATAATCATACGGGCAACCCAAAAGAAAATGATATCAGGACCGGTAACCAATGTTGAAGTAGGGTAGTAGTAGCTAATCTCTTTGTTCCCGGGATCAAGGATACCGTTGAATAAAGTTATAGGCCATAGCCATGACGAAAACCAAGTATCAAGCGCGTCCTCATCTTGTCTCAGATCATTAATCGAGAGTTGATCTCCAGCTACTTTCTTTGCCTTTTCGAGAGCCAACTCTTTGGTTGTAGCGACAGCTATTTGAGTATCACCATTCTTATCTTCATAGTAGTAAGCCGGAATACGATGACCCCACCAAAGCTGGCGACTTATACACCAATCCTGAATATTTTCAAGCCACACACGATAAGTCGTTTTGTATTTCTCAGGAACAAACTTAATCTCATCATCCATGACGGGAGAAAGAGAGATGTCGGCAAAGTGTTTCATGTTGATGAACCACTGTAACGACAATCGAGGCTCGATAGCGACTTTTGTTCTTTCAGAATAACCTACCTTGTTGGTATAGTCCTCTATTTTTTCCATCAATCCGGCCACCTGTAGATCTGTGGCTATTGCTTTGCGGCATTCGAATCGGTCCATGCCTGCATATTTACCTCCATTCTCATTCAATGTAGCATCGGGGTTAAATATATCGATAGTCTCCAGATTGTGGGTCTTGCCGAGCATGTAGTCGTTCTTATCATGAGCAGGTGTCACTTTAAGGCAACCGGTACCAAAGTCGATCTCTACATAACGGTCCTCAATGACGGGAATTTCACGACCAACCAGAGGAACAATAACTTTCTTGCCTTTCAACCATTCGTTCTTGGGGTCTTTAGGATTGATACACATTGCTGTATCACCCATGATAGTCTCAGGGCGAGTGGTAGCAACGACTGCATATCGACCTTCCGGATCATTGGCAACGTAGTAACGTAGGTAGTACAGCTTGGAGTGCTCTTCAACATAGTTAACCTCGTCATCAGATATTGCAGTTAAATTTTTAGGATCCCAGTTAACCATGCGTAGTCCACGATAAATCAGCCCCTTGTCATAAAGGTCGCAAAACACCTTGGTGACACTTTCCGAGCGTTGCTCATCCATCGTGAATGCAGTACGGTCCCAATCACATGAGGCACCCAACTTACGGAGTTGTTGCAAGATAATACCACCATGTTTGCGTGTCCACTCCCATGCATGCTCCAAAAATTGCTCGCGGGTTAGATCAGTTTTTTTGATGCCTTCATCAGCCAGTTTGTTGATCACTTTTGTCTCAGTAGCAATTGAAGCGTGATCGGTGCCGGGTACCCACAGTGCATTTTTACCTTGCATTCTTGCCCTACGCACGAGTATATCCTGAAGAGTGTTGTTCAGCATGTGACCCATGTGTAGAACACCGGTAACATTTGGCGGTGGTATAACTATAGTGTAAGGTTCACGGGCATCTGGCTCAGAATGAAACAGCTTGTTCTTTTCCCAGTAGCCATACCATTTCTCCTCAACTTCAGCAGGATTGTACTTGGAAGCTAATTGACTCATTGCTAATTAATGTGATATATGGTTATTGTATAATATTTAAATACTTCAAGACACGGAACAATTTGTGAACTGTCCCGTGTCCCTGTCCCTATTAATTAAATAAATAGTTGTATTGCTCGAGTAGAGCTTTGAAACGCGATTCTTTTCTTATAGGATCAACCGACACTACCGAGTCATCGTACAGTGTCCAGTCGTAATAGTTGGCATATCCGTTTTCGAGCGAACGTTCCATGCAGTCAAAAGCTTTCTCCTTATTACCCATCTGGGCATACAGGCAGGCAGCTACATAGTTAATCGAGCCGTCTACATCTTTTGTATTTGAGAGAATCGATTCTATCCATGAAATCGCATCGGCACGCTTGTTGAGCTTCATATAGGCAAATCCTTTGTAACTTTTAACTGAGTTGTCGGGATAGTCAAGATCTAAAATTCGTTCATACAATGTGCGTGCGGCACCTGATTCCTTAAGATAATTACTTAGCAAATTGGCTCTTATCAGATAGAATACAGGATTGTTGGGTTCATCCATTATCGCTTCACCAATTATTGACAAAGCATCTCTATATTTTTTTCCTGATTCCAGGCACAGTCCTTTCTCAAGCAATGCTAATGGAGACGAAGGTAACTTCTCGAGTGCGGCATCGGCCGACTCCAATGCGCGGTCGTAATCACCCATCGCACGACGAATCTTTGCCCTCAAAATGTAGTATTGACCATTCTCGGGAGTCATGGACAAAGCTAGATTGACTTCGGTCAGAGCCTCTTGATATTTTCCAAGTCCAAAAAGGCACTCGGCCAACGAGCCATAGATACCATGATAATTGTATAGATTTTCATCTATTATAGTATGGAAGTCATCAATAGCGGCCTTGTAGCGGTAGTGTGACATAGCTATGATTGCACGAAGATATACAAACATTCCAACAGCGGGTGCTTGTTGCATAGCCGACGTCAATCCCGTTATCACTGCATTATAATCTTCATTACTCATGGCAACCAATCGCGACAGAGCCGAAGTATTCTCCTTATCAATACTTATTGCTATAATTAAATCATCGACTGCTCCTGTGTTATTCCCCATCATTTTCTTAACGTTTGCACGTTGAAAATAGGCTGTACTATTGGAAGGCTCAAATGTAACGGCTTGATCAACATACTCATTTGCAAGACCGAGGTTATTCTCTTTTACTGCGATTCGAGCTAAACCAAACAAAGCCTCCAAATTGCGGGGATCATTTCGCTGAAGCTTTTGAAAATCATTTTTGGCTTCGGCATACTTTCCTAATTCCAGCTCTGTATTAGCTTTCAGATACAATGCCGTGAGCGACGTAGGGTCAAGCTGACATGCCCTGATTAAGTCGGCTAATGCATCTTCAGCTTTATCGGTCATAATATATATATTGGCACGAAGAGTGTATTCCTGAAACAATAAGTCGGTTTCTGTATCGGGAGTGTATTTTATTGCTTCGTTGATGTCACTTAATGCACGAAGATATTGTGACAGATTGTAGTATTCATTAGCTCGTCTGAAGTAAACCTCATAGTTCCGAGGATCGGCGTCCAATTCTTGCTGATAAACTTCCATCATAGCTTTGGTGATAGGATTCTCAACTTTTGATTGAGCCAGCGAAGTTAACGAAACCGACATAAGAGCCGAAGCAAGTATATATTTAAATTTCATAACGTTAATTATTGTCTTGTGATGAATTATTATTAATGTTTAGTTGATTGACAATGTGGATCGTGTCACATGCATTGATAGCGGCTGTCTCGGTGCGAAGGCGACAATCACCAAGCGACACCGGTTTAAATCCATTATCTAAAAGCATCTTCACTTCGGCAGGTGAAAAGTCACCTTCCGGTCCTATTAAAACAACTGTATCGCGATTTGGTTTGATTGCATTAGATAAAATTACACGATCAATCGATTTGTCGCAATAGGCAACAAACCTATCATAATTTTCGGGTAATGACTCAACATATTTTCTTATGGCTGTCATCGGTGCTATCATCGGTAAAGTAGCCTTTAGCGATTGCTTCATCGCTGAGATCGCTATTTTCTCCAATCGTTCTGTTTTTATCTCTTTTCGCTCAGAGTGTTCACACAGTAATGGTGTGATTTTATTGACCCCGATCTCTGTCAATTTCTCAGTCATCCATTCCATGCGATCCATAAGCTTGGTCGGTGCGACAGCAATCTCTACGTTATAGCTCCAAGGAAGATCTCTCTTGCGTTTTTCTACAATCTCAACAACAGCATGCTTGGGGTGGGCGGCAACAATTCGGCACAGGTAAAAAAAACCTTTGCCATCTATTACCTCTATTTCATCTCCTTCACGACGTCTCAACACTCTAATGCAGTGCTGTGAATCACTTTCGGGGAGTGTCCGAGTAGTTTCAATGTCAGGTGCAAAGAATTGTATCATTATATTGTTTTTTAAGCATCTACCATACCCTCGGGAGAGGCTTCACTGTCGCTGATTTCTTTATCTACGTAGGCTTTATTGATCTTTGAATTAGGATTCTTGAATATGATCATAAAGAGTATGGCAACTACCAATGCATAACCGGCAAAGATATACCATGCCGATGACCAGCCTTGACTAAGTGCATGTGACTGTGCCTCGGTAAGCATTTGTCCTTCGGCCAATTCAAATGAAGGTACGAAACGGTCGATTACTTCCTGCGCACCTAATGTGCCGATTGTAGCACCTATACCGTTAGTCATGAGCATAAACAATCCTTGTGCGCTACTGCGTATGGAGTTGTCGGTGCGTTGATCGACATATAGTGAACCCGATACATTGAAAAAGTCAAAGGCGATACCGTAAACAATCATTGATAAAACAAAGAGCCATACTCCTGATCCTGGGTTTCCAAGTCCGAAAAATCCAAAGCGGAAAACCCACGCAAACATCGACATGAGCATAACCACTTTAATACCAAATCGTTTAAGAAAAAACGGTATAAGTAAAATACACAGCGTCTCACTCATTTGCGAAAGAGAAATCAGAGCGTTGGCATTATTTGCTCCAAACGAGTCGGCAAATGGAGCCATATCCTTGAAACTCTTGATAAATGGATTGGCAAAGCCATTTGTAATTTGCAATGACACTCCAAGTAACATGGAGAAAATAAAGAAGAATGCCATTTGCTTATCTTTGAACAACTTGAATGCATTAAGTCCAAATGTCTCTGATATTGATTTTGCGGCACTCTTATTAACGGGGCATGGAGGCATTGTAAGAGCATATATCGCTAATGCGAAACTGATTATACCCGAAGTCAGAAGTTGACCATAAGAGTCTTGATAACCAGTGAAATTGGAAAATAACATAGCACAGATAAAGCCTACCGTACCAAACACTCTTATCGGCGGAAAATGTTTTACCGTATCAAGTCCGGCACGGTTCAGAGCTGAGTAGGCTACCGAATTGGCCAATCCTATTGTCGGCATAAAGAATGCGACCGATAAAGAGTAAAGTGTAAACAATGGCCCAAACTCAGGTATGGGCGTTGACATTGCGTATACACCGGCTCCAACCATGCACGCTCCGGCTATCGTGTGACAAAGGCTAAGCATTTTCTGAGCTGGAATCCAACGGTCGGCAACTATACCTATCAATGCAGGCATAAATATCGAAACAACACCTTGAATAGCATAGAATATACCTATTTTCTGAGATAGACCTATTTCATATAGATAGCTACCCAGTGATGTTAAATACGCTCCCCAAACGGCAAATTCGAGGAAATTCATTATTGCTAATCTCGTTTTAATCGCTTTCATGGTTCTATTTCATATTAGTTTTTTTATCGATCAATCGTTTGATACGGGCAGCCTCCTCATAGTTCTCTTGTTCTATCAGACGCTCAAGCATTCGTTCTAATTCTTCCACGGCATAGTTTTCTACACGTGGCTCGGAGTCTGACTCTTCAACTTGAACCGAGTTATCATCGGCTTGTCCCTCTGTCTCGAGCAGAAATCCGGTTTCGTCAAGTATTGATTTAGTTGTATATATCGGCGATTTTGTACGAATAGCAATTGATATTGCGTCTGATGTACGTGAATCTAAAACTACCGTACGCTCACCGTCGGTAAATGTCAATTCTGATGAAAAAATCCCATCCTCAAATTTATAAATAAATACTTCCTTGAGCTTCACTCCAAAGGCATGGGCAAAGCTTGTGAATAGATCATGTGTCATAGGGCGGGGTGGGGTGATCCCTTCCATCTTTATAGCTATCGATTGAGCCTCGGCCGCACCGATCACAACCGGGATGCGGTATGGTCCGTCAACCTGAGCTAAAATCAAAGCATAGGCACCCGATTGCAGCTGGCTGTAAGATAGCCCCATAATGCGCAGTTTAACACGATTATCCATATAGTTAGCTCTTATTTAATCTTCTGTCCAGTTATAACACCGCTACCATAGCAAATTCTTGCTTCTTTATCATAAATTATGCCAAATTGGCCAGGTGCAATACCTTGAATCCGTTCTTTAGATTCTACGATATATTCCCCTTCATCGATACGTGTAATTATAGCATCACCAAACTCTGGAGAGTGGCGATTCTTGAATTTTATCTCAACAGGCCGAGTTGTCCCGTCCCACGGATCCCGAGTGATAAAATGCATCTCGGCCAGATGAATTCGATTGCCATACTGCTTATCGGTGTCATAACCTTGACTCACGTAGATGACATTGTCCCTGACATTCTTTCTTACAACATACCATGGCCCGCCACTTAGACCCAAGCCCTTGCGTTGACCTATAGTATGGAACCAATATCCACGATGAGTCCCGAGTTTGCGTCCCGTTTCCAATTCAATGATCGGACCCGGTTTTTCACCGAGTTTACGTGCGATAAAGTCGTTGTAATTGATCTTTCCGAGAAAACATATCCCTTGACTGTCCTTGCGATAGGCATTAGGCAAATTGGCTTCTATCGCAAGTCTACGCACTTCCTTCTTGGGTAGCTGGCCAAGCGGAAACTCAAGGTGTGACAGTTGGTCGTAAGATATACGGGCCAAAAAATCGGTTTGGTCTTTCACCGGATCAACGGCAGTTGCAAGCCATTTACAGCCATTCTCTATGACAGTTGACGCATAGTGACCGGTTGCTGTAAAGTCAAAATCCTTTCCCCAACGTTGCTCAAAATAACCGAACTTGATCATCTTGTTGCACATGATGTCGGGGTTAGGTGTAAGACCTTCTTTAACCGTACGCAGAGCATATTCCATCACATTGTCCCAATATTCCTGATGTAGAGATACTATTTCAAGAGGCAAACCATAACGTCGGGCTATCAATCGGCACATCTCGATATCTTCCTCAGCACTGCAGTCTCCCTCGTCAGTGTCTATGCCTATGCGTATGTAGAAAAGGCGCAGGTCATGCCCCTGTTCCTTAAGCAGATGAACAGCTACCGCACTATCAACTCCGCCTGATATCAAAGCTGCTACTTTCATTCTGTCTCTGATGTTGAGTTGGCAGTAGAACGTGTATTGATTTCACGAAAAGCATTGATCAACTGGTCGGCCGTCATAGTCTTCGATAGAATTTTATGGCGAGAGTTCATGTAATAAATAGCCGGAGTAATTCTCATATCATAGAGAGACTTGATCTCACTACTTGAACCGGTGATCCAATTGTCAGGCATACGCTTCGATAGTTCGACCCAAGCTTCATCGGTGGCTTCTCCCGGATATATGCAAACTACATTCAGCTGTCCCTTCTTAATGAATTCGTTGATATTGTAGTCGGCCGATAATCTTACGCGGGTCATCATGCACTCGCTGTTGGCCGGATCATAGATCATAAAAATTACATAACCTGCTGGAAGCTCACTAAACCGTTTCGTCTCACCATCGACTGTAGTGAATTTAAAGTCGGGAGCTGTCATGCCAACCTGACTTCCTGACAGTATTCTGGCATGATTTATAAAACGTTCCTTATCGGCCGGCTTAATTTTTTTGCAGTCTACAACGGCTTGTGCAAAAGGATAATACACTTCATCACAAATTACTGATGCAGTATCGCTATACATTGCACCTTCTGCCATTTCGGCAAATGCCAATATCTGAGCCGGATTTTTTTTGATACGTTCCAACAGCTTATTGACCGACTCGTGTACTACAGTTGCATCGGCATAAGGCATGATATCAATATAGTCATTGAATGCCTGTTGTAATTTAGAGCGGGTTGAGAATGCTTGATTTATGTTGCACCTGTCCCAGAAATGTTCGATAACATAGCTCGTGCGCTCTTCGAGCGTCGTCAGCGATGCCGGTGCTTCCGGGTATTGAAAAAGCTTATCATCGGCTTTGGCATGCAAGTTTGGCACAAGTATTGCTAAAGCGATTATTGATTTCAGTATTGATTTCATACAGTTTTGTGCTTATATTATCTTGCAAAGTTAGTGCAAAACCGTGTAAAATCAAACATGTGACAGAACAAATGATTTTGGAATTTGTTAAAAGAGATAAAAAGAAACAATTTGAAAAGACACATAAATATTTCACGTTATGAACTTCAATAACTTCACCATTAAATCGCAGGAAGCAATACAGAAGGCGGTAGAACTTACTCGCTCGGCCGGTCAGCAAGCTATCGAACCGGTTCATTTGCTTAAAGGCGTTATCACTGAAGGTGATTCCCTTGTGAAATTCATTTTCCAAAAAGTAGGGGCAAACCTTCAGCTGGTAGAACAGAATATAGACCGTGAGATTCAGTCTCTTCCGCGTGTGAGCGGTGCCGAACCTTATCTGAGCCGTCAATCAAACGATGTTCTTCAAAAGTCGATTGACATAGCGAAGAAGATGGGCGATGAGTATGTATCGCTTGAAGCCATACTACTTGCCATTTTCGAGGCTGGAGCACAGGCATCAACGATACTGAAAGATGCAGGCCTCACCGACAAAGAGATGCGAGCAGCCATAGAAGAACTTAGGAAAGGGAAGAATGCCAACGACCAGAGCGCAGAAGACACCTACAACTCATTAAGCAAATATGCAATCAATCTTAACGAACGGGCTCGAACAGGTAAACTCGATCCAGTGATTGGCCGTGACGATGAGATACGCCGGGTATTGCAAATTCTCAGCCGACGAACCAAAAATAACCCAATGCTCATTGGTGAACCGGGAACAGGAAAAACGGCCATCGCTGAAGGCTTGGCACAACGTATTGTGAGAGGTGATGTTCCTGAAAATCTTCGTTCGAAGCAAATTTTCTCGCTCGACATGGGGGCACTCGTTGCAGGAGCTAAATACAAAGGAGAATTTGAAGAACGATTGAAAGCGATTGTAAACGAGGTCACCCAAAGTGACGGCGAAATCATATTGTTTATCGATGAGATTCACACTCTTGTAGGTGCCGGTAAAGGAGAGGGCGCGATGGATGCAGCCAACATCCTGAAACCGGCCTTAGCCCGAGGCGAGCTTCGCAGCATCGGAGCTACCACCCTCGATGAGTACCAAAAATATTTTGAGAAAGATAAAGCTCTCGAACGTCGTTTCCAGAAAGTTATGGTAAACGAACCCGATGAAATGAGTGCCATCTCTATTCTTCGCGGGCTGAAAGAACGTTACGAAAATCACCACAAAGTAAGAATCCGCGATGAGGCTATCATCGCAGCAGTACAGCTTAGCGAACGATATATCACCGACCGTTTCCTGCCCGATAAAGCAATTGACCTTATCGATGAAGCTGCGTCTAAATTACGCCTTGAGATTGACTCTGTGCCACAAGCTCTTGATGAAATATCACGAATGATAGCACAGAAGGAGATTGAGCGTGAGGCAATCAAGCGTGAGGGCGATAAGGCAAAAGTCAAGGAGTTGGAAAAAGACCTTGCCCAACTGCGTGAAGAAGAGAACCAGTACACGGCTAAATGGAAAGCCGAAAAAGACCTTATCAACCGCATACAACAAAATAAAATCGATATTGAGCAACTGAACTTTGAGGCCGAACGTGCAGAGCGAGAGGGTGACTACGCAAAAGTAGCCGAAATTCGTTATAGCCGAATCAACCAAAAGGAAGAAGAGAATAAGCAAATACAGGAACAACTGAAAATAATGCAGGGTGAGAAAGCTCTGATCAAGGAGGAGATTGATGCCGAAGATATAGCCGATATTGTCTCTCGCTGGACCGGTATCCCTGTAAACAAGATGGTTCAGAGCGAAAAGGAAAAATTGCTTCACCTTGAGGAGGAACTTCACGGCCGCGTAGTAGGCCAGGACGAAGCTATTCAGGCTATAGCCGATGCTGTGAGACGTTCCCGTGCGGGGCTTAACGATCCACGCCGCCCTATCGGTTCGTTTATCTTCCTGGGTACTACCGGTGTGGGTAAAACTGAGCTTGCCAAGGCCCTCGCCGAGTATCTGTTTGATGACGAGAATATGATGACTCGTATCGATATGAGCGAATATCAGGAAAAGCACGCAGTATCGCGACTTGTCGGAGCTCCTCCCGGATATGTCGGTTATGACGAAGGCGGTCAGTTGACCGAGGCTGTACGTCGCAAACCCTACTCTGTAGTTCTCTTTGACGAGATAGAAAAAGCCCATCCCGATGTCTTCAACATCCTTCTTCAAGTTCTGGATGATGGCCGACTTACCGATAACAAAGGCCGAATGGTCAATTTCAAAAACACCATCATTATAATGACCAGTAACATGGGATCAAACGTGATTCGTGAAAACTTTGAGAAATTGACTCCCGACAATCGGGAAGAGGTAATTGAGACTACAAAGACCGAAGTGCTCGATATGCTCAAACAGACCATACGTCCCGAATTCCTGAACCGTATTGATGAGATCATCATGTTCACTCCACTTAATCAGGCTGAGATTGAAGAGATTGTGGGCTTGCAGGTAAAAGGTATCCAGCGCATGCTCTCTGCTAATGGTGTCAAACTCAAAGTCACCCCTGAGGCTATTCATTACCTTGCCGAGGAAGGTTATGATCCCGAATTTGGAGCTCGTCCTGTAAAACGAGTAATACACCGCATGGTTCTGAACCGATTATCAAAAGATATTCTGGCACAAACCGTCGACAAAGATAAGCCTATAATTATTGACGTTGATAATGACCGGCTTATATTTAAAAATTGACCGAACTAAAATTACGTTCCGGCTGATTAACTAATAAAACAATGGTTAATATTTAACAACAAGTATATTACTAATACTAAAAACACAACAAAAAATGAAAAAACTATTTTATTTACTGTTTGCCCTACCTCTGTTAAGTTTGGTGGCCTGTCATGATGATGACGATATTCCAAACGTGGAGATAATTGCAACGTTTGAGGGAGGAACTCAAGTAGGTGATGTCTACTACGTAGTTCAAGGAGACGAGCTTCAAGTCACAGGTGTTAACCTTGTTAACCATGGAACGAAAGAGGCTGCACTTGGCGGTGTGAGGTACTTCTGGGATTATATGCCTATAGGTACCACCATTACAGCTCCCTATGCGCTGAATATTTCTACAGCCGAGATTCCGGTAGGTAGTCATCTGTTAACAGCCGAGATGCCGATTTATGCAGTAGGTTATTCTCTATGTACCGGCTACATGGGTAAAAAGATTAAGATCGTGGCCGAGGCCGAAGATATTCCCGAAGTAACCACGCCCGATGATTCAAATACCCATGCCGACATTCAAACCGGTAAAACCGACTAATAAATTTTCAAGTCCCCGATACTCGTTCAGGCGAGGCGTCCGGTCAACCATGTGTTGACAGAGGCGTCTCGCTTATCTTTTACTCACACAGGCCAACAATATTTTACCGACACGAGGCGTTATCTATTCAAAAGCGACCAATGCAATGAACAATGATGACCTCATATCGGTGATTGTGCCGGTGTTCAACGCCCAGCAATATCTGTCACAGTGCATCGACTCGATATTATCACAAACCTATGAGAATATCGAGCTGGTGCTTATTGATGATGGCTCAACCGATTCATCAGCATCTATCTTGCAGCGATATGCTCAGGTCGATAAAAGAGTAAAAATTTTGTCCCGTCCCAACTCGGGAGTGTCCTTGTCCCGCAACCACGGGCTGTCCATGTCCCTCGGTAAATACATTTCTTTTGTTGATGCCGATGATGTTGTCGATCCCAACTATCTCGAAGTTATGTATGCTTTGATAAAGCAGACGCAGTCACAGATAGTCGCTTGTCAATACACCCGGGATATCACACGCCTCGGACTCCGCAACGACAGTTATATTACCCTCGATTCAGTCGGATATCTCTCTGAGGTTCTGTATCAACGACTGTCCGACAACTCGGTCTGGGGCAAACTATACCATCGGGATGTGTGGCACAACATTATGTTCGAACCTATTAATTACGAGGATCTCGAAGTCTATCCCCGCGTCTGCCTTAACGCCACCTCGATCACCTTTACTTCTTCTCGGCTTTACTACTATCGCGAAAACCAGGCAAGTTTTACTAACAATTTGACATCGAGACGTTTTGATGTTATTGAAGCCTTAAGACTTATCGAACAGAGATTATCTGATCACACCCGTTATCACCAACTGAGTCCGGCAATTCGTAGCCGCAAGTTAAGCGCATCATTTAATGTATTTCTCATATCCAACGGCAATGAACAATACGCCGACATTAATACTAAAGCGTGGAAGAACATACGTGCACTTCGTCGGGAATGTTTGACCGATCGTTTGGTAAGACCAAAACTTAAGGCAGGAATAATTTGCTCTTTTATGGGCAAATCTTTTCTGATAAGACTCAACAAAATCTTGAAATTAAGCTCTTGAGAGCTCCTGCAATCAATATGAAAATTTCATTCATCATACCTCCTTGCTTCGATCACAAACAACCTGCAGAGCGATCGGCCGGCTGTACTCGTGTATCCTATTTCTTCCCCAATATTTACGAGTTGCAAGTTGCAGCTGTTTTAGAGCAATCGGGCAAGGATACTATCCAATACCACGACTTTGTCTATGATTCATATAC
>CANOKG010000053.1 GCA_947566655.1 uncultured Muribaculaceae bacterium
CTGCAAGTTCTGGGCATTTTCGGGTTTCATGTCAAGAATGTCAAGGACTTTCTTGAAAGCGTTGAACACTTCTTCATTATTATCTTTCTTGTCGTTTTGGGCAAACAGCAAGACGGCGCGGGTTTGTGCGATACGAGGATTGTCGGGAACGCGTTCCATAACAACGTCTACAACCTCTATACCCTTTTGAACCAATGCGTCACGTGTTTCGGGAACGGTGTCGGCCATGGCTGCATTCTGGTAACGGCGAGCCAATGTATATAGATCGTTGGTGGTGTAGTCACCTGCGTCGATAAACTTCTGGTAGGCTTCAGCTGCCTTTGTAAATTGGCCTGTTGAACCGTAAAGGCTGCTGAGGTCTTTGTAGAGGTTGACTTTGTCGGGCGATATTTCGAGTGCTTTGTTGTATTGGATAATTGCCAGGCTGTCTTGCTCCACACCTTCAAGTGCTTTAGCATATGTAGCGTAGTCATTGGCAACAAAACCACCGGCCGGATTGGCAAAGAAGATCTCTCCTAATTTCACAGCTTCGGGATACTGTTCAAGTGCTACTTTGTTAAGCATCTGCATGCGTTGCATGTAAACGTTGCTGGGATTCTCTTCGAGAAGTTTGCCGGCAAGATCAAACGATTCCTGATACTTCTTGCCGAAGTATAGCAAACCTACATAACGCTGTTTGTCTTTGGCAAAGTGGTTGGGGTTTTGGATATATTTGCCATATTGTTCGGCGGCTAATGTGAGCTGGTTGTTTTCGTAGTACTTTTCAGCGAGTTCGCGTTGTGCCAATGCCGAGTCGGGATTCTTATCCAAAAGCTCTTTCAGCTTGTTGATAGAGAACGTGGGGTTTACCGTGAAGTAGGTGCGGGCATACTTGACATAAGCCTCGGGATGGGTATTATCTGTGTCAAACATCTGAGCCATGTCATACAATTGAGCTGCTTTACCAACATCTTCTCCGGCTACCATGTCGGCCTCAAGGATGTAGGGTGCGGGGCTTTTCTTGTTGGCCTTTTTTGCATCTTCGATTGTCTTTTCAATCTCTTTTGCAAATGCAACAGGATTTGAGTTATAATACATGCGGGCTATCTCTGTTATCAAGTCAGCGTCTTTCTTGGCAAGAGATTTTGCCTGTTTGAATTGAGATTCAGCACCCGATTTATTGTTGTTCAAGAGCTCGATAGCACCAAGGCCTACATAGTTGTAGCCGTTGTTGGCATCGGCGGCTAAGCCTGCCTCAAAGTCCTTCTTGGCTTCAGCTACATTACCGGCCTGTAGTTGGATTTGACCCAAATAATAGTAGGCCTCAGCTTTTTCTGACCCGCTGATGCTGTTCAGATTCTTGTTCAAGATGATAGAGGCCTCCTCGGGCTGGTCGGCGCGATAGTATTCCACGCCGTCATAGTAGCCCTGTTGGGCTTGCAGGCCAAGGGCTGCGCCTAAAAATGCAATTGACAATAGTTTGAATTTCATGTTGGTTTATCGTTTGTATTATTATTGTATTTTAAGTGAAGTCTCTGTTATGATAGTGTCACAACGCGTGGTCTTACTGTGCTCGGAAGCACTCCGGTTCCGAGTATAAGTTTCTGACCTCGCCAGCCGGTTACGAATACATAGAAACTTTTGGCCGCTGTTCCCGAGTAACCGGTGTTAATCATGTAGATCGAGCGGTAAAGCGGATATTTGCCATCAAGTATATATGCCTGATATGGCTGATAGGAATCTATGCTGTCATCACGACGCAGGCGCAGAACTTTTATTTCATCGCTGAAACCTAAGTCGGTGATATCTTCGTTGTCAAGATTCTGAGCGCGTGCTTCGGCCGATTTATCGGCGCCGCTCATGTCAGAGGAAATCCAACTCACGCCAATCACGCCAATAGCGCTCCTGTTAGTTTTAACGGCTTGAAACACCGCATTATTGTCCCCGGGGGCATAAACTGTAGCTTCTATTTGTCGACCGTCAAGAAGTGAATCGCGCATGTATCGTACGGTGCTCGACCCTTTGTGGTCAAACACTAAGTTGATTGTGCCCAATTTGCTGGGGCGAAGTTGGTTCCAATCGGTGAATTTTCCATCGAGAATATCTATTAATTCGCTCATCGTCAATTCATTGAGCGGGTTGTCTTTGTTTACAATCAAAGCTATGGCATCAACCGCAATGCGGGTGGTGTGGGGTGCGCGGCCGGCTTGTTTCAAAAAGTTTGTCTCGCTTTGGGTGAGTTCTCGGGTGGCTACGGCCAGTTGGGCGCGACCTTTCACGAGCGAGTCTATACAGGCGGCCTCATCAAGATACATTGAGAGTATCGTACTGTTGGGATTGATAAATTCAAAGACGTCAATCTCTTGCTGCATAACATTCTCAAACGATGCGTCACATGCCATTACGGCTATGTTGGTGGAGTTAACACCGGTAGTGCGTCCGGTGTTAGTTTTGGTGCCGCCATTTTGTGAACAAGCGGTCATAGCTAATGTTATGGCCGCTGCAATTAATTGGGTTGTAAACTTCATGTCTTTTATATGAGTAATTTATAATGTTATACCGGTGTGCCTATACCTTTGTATAACCTGTAGCCACGGTAAATGCCATAAAGCACCAATATTACGCCACACGCGTAATTGAGCGTTGGCCAAGGTTGTGCATATGATGCCCACCCGAAAAGGTTTATAAAGAACAGGATCCCCATTCCAATGTAAACCAGTACCATGAATATGCCCATTACAAGCAATGCTCCGCGCGGTATTACGCTTTTTCTTTCTTCAGTCTCCATAAATAAATAAGTTTAATAGTTATTGGTTTCGTTTTCAAGGTCTCTGGTTAAGAGGCATTGCTTGAAACTTTACTATAAAACACACTAAAAGGCGCTAAAGTTCAACGGGGAGACTGTTTGGGAAATGCAGCTTAGCGTTGAGAATCCAGCACTTTTCACACCCCAAAGATATGCAAAAATAGCGACTTGCACAATAACGAGACCAAATTTCGCTATTTTTAAGTAATGTTTGCGAACATATTCTTTCTTTTTTACTACTTTTGTTTCAGAGTCTGTTTACTATTAACTCGCATTAATCTCGAGGCCAATTTTGGCGAATTTTAGATTATTCATCAGTCACGTAGCTCGCTACGTTCCTTCTTCACAATTTAAAATTCGCATAAAATTGACACTCGATCTTAATACGAGTTAAAACCAGACAGGCTCTCAGAGTCTGATAAGTTATGCATGCTCTATCGGGTAGTGAAATAAATTGAGTTAAATATCAGAAATCATATAATGACAGTATTAGCACCACTCGCCGAGCGTCTGCGTCCGACTACGCTCGATCAATATATAGGCCAGTCCCATCTTGTAGGCGACGGAAATATCCTGCGTCAAATGATTGATACGGGGCAGGTCTCCTCTATAATACTTTGGGGACCGCCGGGAGTGGGCAAAACAACCCTTGCGCGTATAATAGCACAGGCTTCAAAAAGTCCGTTCTATACGCTCAGTGCAGTTAATTCGGGCGTCAAGGAGGTCAGGGAGGTTATTGACCGCTGCCGGGCCGATAGTTCGAGTATGTTCTCTACGGGACGCCCTATACTTTTTATTGATGAGATTCATCGCTTCAGTAAGTCTCAGCAAGATAGCTTGTTGGGCGCGGTAGAGAGCGGTATTGTCACGCTGATCGGTGCTACTACCGAGAATCCATCGTTTGAGGTGATACGTCCGTTGTTGTCGCGGGCCCAGGTCTATGTGCTTAAACCTTTGGAGGAGGAGCAATTGAGGCAGCTGCTCGATAGGGCTATCTCCACCGATGTTGTGCTGTCAAACCGTCAGGTGGAAGTGCGCCAGACCGATGCATTGTTTCGCTTCTCGGGTGGTGATGCCCGCAAGCTGTTGAATATTCTCGACTTGTTGATGCAGTCAACTCCGGCCAGCCAGCCTATAGTCATTGACGATGAAGGTGTGACTCGCCGTCTGCAGCAGAACCCTGCTGCCTACGATAAGAACGGAGAGATGCACTACGATATCATTTCTGCTTTTATAAAGAGTGTGAGAGGTAGCGACCCTGACGCCGCAGTTTATTGGCTCGCGCGCATGATCGAAGGTGGTGAGGATCCCGAGTTTATTGCCCGGCGTCTGGTGATACTTGCGTCTGAAGATATAGGACTGGCCAATCCCAATGCTATGCTGTTGGCCAATGCTACGTTTGATATAATTGCTAAGATAGGTATGCCCGAGGGACGTATTCCATTGGCTCAGTGCACAATCTACCTTGCGGCATCACCCAAGAGCAATTCGGCCTATATGGCAATCAATAACGCCTTGGCAAGGGTGCGTGATACTGGAGACCTGCCCGTACCGTTACATATAAGGAATGCTCCTACATCCTTGATGAAAGAGATGGGCTATGGTGCCGACTACAAGTATGCCCACGACTATCCTGGTCACTTTGTTAAACAGCAGTTCCTGCCCGATGCCATCGATGGATCACGCTTCTGGACACCGGCCGACAATCCGGCCGAGCAGGTGATGGCCGATCGTCAACGACAACGTTGGGGCAAGTAATTTTAAATTAAGAATCAAAAATTAAGGCTTTTTTCTTTTTTTAAGATAGACTTTAATATATTATTCTTAATTTTGTAGTCTATACATCGATTTGTGATGACGAGTTATAATCGATTTTAGGTGTATAATTATTAACCGAATTAATATTTTTGAGTCATGAAAAAGCATAACTTTTATGCGGGACCATCGATCCTAAGCCAGTACACAATTAAAAACACGGCCGATGCAGTATTGAACTTTGCCGACATGGGACTTTCAATTCTTGAGATCTCTCATCGTAGCAAGCAGTTTCAAGCTGTTATAGATGAGGCTGATGCTCTTGTGAAAGAACTTCTTGAGATCCCTGCCGGGTATTCAGTCCTGTGGCTTGGCGGTGGTGCAAGTATGCAGTTTGCAATGGTTCCGATGAACCTCTTGGCCAAGAAGGCCGGTTATCTCGACACCGGTGTGTGGGCCTCAAAGGCCATCAAGGAGGCTAAACTCTTTGGCGATGTTGATGTCGTAGCCACTTCCAAAGATAAGAACTACACTTACATTCCTAAGGATTATGTAGTCTCTGCCGACTGTGATTACTTCCACTATACATCTAATAATACTATCTATGGTACAGAGATTCGCAAGGATCCCGAAGTTGGTGGTGTGCGCTTGGTTGCCGACATGTCATCTGATATCTTTTCACGTCCAATCGATGTAGCCAAATATGACCTTATCTATGCCGGCGCTCAGAAAAATCTCGCTCCGGCCGGTGTTACCATCGTCATCGTGCGCGATGAAGCTCTCGGACATGTCGACCGTGTGCTCCCCACCATGCTCGATTATCGCACTCATGTCAAGAAAGGGTCGATGTTCAATACTCCCCCTGTGCTACCGATATTCTCGGCTCTCCAGACCTTGAAGTTTTACAAGCAGATGGGCGGCGTGAAGGAGCTCGAGAAACTCGACCTCGCCAAAGCCGCAGCTCTTTATGAGGCGATCGATTCAAGCAAGATGTTTGTTGCTACCGTTCCCGGTCACGAGGATCGCTCAATCATGAACGTTTGTTTTGTCATGAAACCCGAGTACACCGAACTGGAGAAGGAATTCATCGACTTTGCCGGTGAACGCGGTATAGTAGGTATCAAGGGTCACCGTGATGTTGGCGGTTTCCGCGCTTCGCTCTACAACGCGATGCCTATGGAAAGCGTGCAAGTGCTTGTTGAGGCTATGAAAGATTTTGAAAAGTCAAAGTAAACCGTTAATAACTGAGACATGAAAGTATTGGTAGCTACAGAGAAACCTTTTGCAACTGTTGCTGTAGAGGGAATCAAAGATGTTGTTTTGGGAGCCGACTACGTGCTCGAAGTTTTGGAGAAATACACCGATAAGGCACAACTGCTTGCGGCTGTTGCCGATGCCGATGGCTTGATAATTCGTAGCGATAAAGTCGATGCCGAGGTACTCGATGCCGCCAAGCTGCTTAAAGTTGTTGTGCGTGCCGGTGCCGGTTATGATAATGTGGATTTGGAAGCGGCTACGGCACATGGAGTGTGTGTTGAGAATACTCCAGGTCAAAACAGTAATGCGGTTGCCGAACTGGTGTTCGGTATGGCTGTGATGGCTGTGCGGAATATGTATAATGGTACTTCGGGCACTGAATTGAAAGATAAAAAATTGGGTATTCATGCATTCGGTCAGGTAGGCCGTAATGTTGCCCGCATAGCCAAGGGCTTCGGTATGGAGGTATCGGCTCTCGATCCCTACTGTCCCGATGAGGTTATGGTAGAGGCCGGTGTTAAACCTGTAAAGGATATAAAATCGCTTTATGCCGACAATCAGATCGTGTCACTGCATATCCCCGCAACTACCGAGACACGGCAGTCGGTAGGATATGACTTGGTAACTCTGATGCCCAAGGGCGGGGTTTTGGTAAATACTGCCCGCAAGGAAGTTATCGATGAGGAAGGGCTAATCAAGGCTCTGCGTGATCGTGCCGACCTGAAATATGTGGCCGACGTTCGTCCTGACCGTGCCGACGAGATGGAGGCTGAATTTGCTGGGCGAGTTTTCTTCACTCCCAAGAAGATGGGTGCCCAGACCGCTGAGGCTAATATCAATGCCGGTATTGCTGCTGCGCGACAGGTTGTTGCTTTCCTCAAAGATGGTATTGATCGGTACAGAGTGAATAAGTAACCGATCTTGGAATATTTTATAAAGCCCTCAGGATAGGCTCGTCTCCTATTTTCTGAGGGCTTTATTTAGTTTTCTGCATTATCTGTAAAAGTGGATATATTGGTGATAAAGTGTCTGCTTTTGGTATTTTTGACTTGATTTTTACAATTTATGACGTGGCTTTGATAAATTTTTCTTACCTTTGTCGCGAATTTTTGCTTATTTTTACTAAGCCTTTTGACGTTATTACAATTAACAAAACATATCATATTATTTAAATTAAAAGCACATGAAAAAGACAATCCTGTATGGTCTTGTTTCTTCAGGCGTCTTGCTTTTGGCAGGATGTAATGAGGAATGGAACATAGGAGGAAGTGGTGAAGGCTCGTTCAATCCCGTTGTGAGCCTCGATACCAATTCCACCGGTTCCCGAAACAGTAGATCGGATGTCGCTGACCAGATCACCGAGAATGATCTGAGTCTGAAACTTACCCCCGATGATCCTAAAGGAATGGTTCGTCAGTGGGAATCTCTCGGCGACTTTAACAATCAAGAAAAATTTAATGTAGGCGGATATACTCTTGAAGCTTATTATGGCGACAAGAATGAGGAAGGTTTTGAAAAGCCATATTATTATGGAGCTGCAACTTTCTCTGTTCGCGAGAATGAAACTACATCTGTTGCGCTAACCGCTCAGTTGGGCAACGCAATGGTAACCCCAACCTACACCGATGAATTCAAGAATTACTTTACCAACTACAGTCTTGAATTTAAGACTTTGGCAGGTAATTCTATCAAGTATGCTGCCAATGAGAACCGCCCGGTTTATGTAGCCCCCGGATCGGTTCAGCTCGTTGTCAACGTAGTCAAACCTAATGGTACCGACGCCTCTTTCCAGGCCGCTACATTTGTAGCAGAGGCCCGTCACCACTACCACATCACGCTTAATGTCAACAACGGAAACGTCGGTGAGGCATTCCTTACCATCTCGTTTGACGACACGATGGATAAGGAAGATGTCATCATCGACCTAAGTCAGGACCTTACCAACACTCCGGCTCCTGTCATCAAAGCCGAAGGCTTCGAGAACGGTTCTACCGTAAACGTTGTTGCCGGGACCACTACCGAGAATCCATTGCAGGTTACAATTTCGGCTCGTGGCGGCTTAGGTTCTGTGATGTTGACCACCAAGTCGACATCGTTAAAAGAGCAGGGTTGGCCCGAGAGTTTTGATCTTCTTGCTGTACCGGCTGCCGTACAGACAACGATGGAATCTCTCGGCTTCACCGAGATCGGATTGTGGCGTAATCCCGACAAAATGGCGGTTATCGACCTCACCAACGTTTTGTCTAATATAAAGTACATCACCGGTTTTGACAATGCATCGTCGTTCACTGTCACCGTTACCGACAAGCTGTCGCAGGCTGCAGAGGAACCCGTAGTGCTGAATGTTACAGTCGAGAAATTACAGCTCGCCCTTATCGAGACCGAGCCTGTAATGTATTACAGCAATAGTGCGACTGTGGGGGTTGACTACAATGGCGCTAATCCTGAAAAACAGATCTCGATTCAGTATAAGAACAATGCCGGTGTTTGGACCAACCTTAAGATTGAAGGCACCGAGGTTACAAGCCGTGCTTTGACACAGTATTCGTTCAAAGTAAGCGGTCTTCCCGAGGATGCTGTTTATGGCGAGCGCGATGTTGTTATTCGTGCCAAGGCATTCGATGCACGTGGTAACGAGTTGATGACAACTCCCGAATTGACCATAAAACGCACTCCGGTCCCTTTTGAATTGGCCGTTTCAGAGAATAATGTATTCGCGCACTCTGCGACCGGCGTTGCAACTCACCAATCAGAGCCTGTAGCTGACTTTCTCTCAGGCGCAATGCTCGAGATGTCGACCGACAACGGAGCTACCTATAGCGAGTACGACTTCAGCATCGAAGGTGATCACGTTAAGATCACCGGTCTGAAGGACAATACCGGTTACTCAGCACGTCTGCGTGCCAACGGCATGGTCTGCAAGCCAGTCCAGTTCACAACCGAAGTTGAACAACCAATTGCAAACGGTACATTTGATGGCGATACTTGGTCGGTTGTATCATCGGGTAAGTATTGGAAAGAGTATGGTGTACAGGGATGGGGAACAATGAATCCTCTTACAGTGTCAAGTAAAAATGGTACTGATGGTACTACATATACTTATGTGGCTAATTCTGGTACAATTCCAACAGAAGATGGTCATCATGGACAGGCAGCTCTTCTTAAAACAGTAGGATGGGGAGCTGGAAATACCGCTCCGGCCAATTTTATTGTAAAACAAGATTTTGGAACTTGTAAAAATGCTACAGCTGGTGAATTGTATCTTGGTACTTATGATGGTGGCGCAAGGTATGGAATAGATTTTGTATCACGTCCTTCAGGAATGACTTTTTACTATAAATACATTAAGAAGAATAGTGAAGATCGTGGCGCTGCTTTAATTAGGATACGTGACACAGATGGAGTTATAATTTCTGAAAAAGAGTTGGAAATGGATAATTGTGAGTCGTATTCTGATGCAACTCTACAGTTGGATTATCCCTTTGATAGTTCAAAGGCCTCTACAATTGAGATAGTATTCAAGTCATCAAATAAAGATGTTAATAGTCAGCGAAATAAAGATTGGTTGACACCACCTCCTCATAACAATCTTAGTGATGGTGAATACATAGGATCACAGCTTTATATTGACGACATCACACTAAACTATTAATTTTAAAATAACGATGAAATACAAGATATATACCCTGTTATTGTCGTTGGCTGTCATGATAGGTTTCTCGGCTTGTAACGAGAAGTGGGAGCCCAATGGCATCGATAACTCGGAAAAGGGCAAACTCTCGACAGCCGATCTCGCTGTTGACCTTGCCAATGCTGAGAATGTTATTCAAAGCCGTGCTTCAATCGACCTTTCTGATTTTGTGGTGTCGGTTGTCGATGGTAACGGTATGGTGGTTAACGAATGGACCTATGCACAGATGCCATCGCTCCCCTCGTTCACTGTTGGCTCTTACACGTTGAAGGTAGAGTCGGCCAAGCCTGCCAAGGCTGCATGGGAGGCCCCCTACTTTGTAGGCGAAAAGCAGTTTGAGATTGTAAAAGACCAAATCACCAATGCCGGTGTCGTTACATGTAAACTCAATAACTTGAAAGTTTCGGTAAAATTCAGTGATGATCTCGTTGCTGCATCGGCCGGAGACTTGAACTGCGAGATTCGTGTCAACGAAGAGGGGGTTCTGAACTTTAATCCTGACGAGACCCGCTCGGGCTACTTTGAGGTAGTACCAGGCAACACAACTATGGTTGCAACATTCGTTGGAACAATCAATGGTTGCAAGGAGGAGATAACACGTATTTACACCGATATTAATGCCGGTCAACACCGCATCATCAGCTTCGCGCTGAAGGGTGCCGACATCGAGATTCCTGCTGAAACAGGCTGGATAGATCCAATAGGTGGTATCAATGTAGACTTCTCGGTTGTGGATGAAGACCTTGCCGGAAATATCAATGTAGATGAAGAGATCATTGGTGGCGACCGACCCGGACATGAAGAGTGGCCCGAAGAGCCCGATGATCCTAACAAGCCGGTAGATCCCGTAGACCCTGATGATCCTAAGAACGATGCTGCAACGTTTGATGCCGTTGGAATCAGCAAAGATGCAGTTAACATCGTTAGCAACGTATCGGAAGCTGTGGTTAATGTAACATGTCCCGAGGGCGCAAAGAACTTCTTTGTGAAAATAGAATCAAGCAATGATGAATTTATTGCATCGGCAGGTGAGTTGATGCCAATGGAATTTGATTTGGTTGATCCTGAAGCAACGGGTGGCAGCGCGTCCGACCTTGCAAGTATAGGATTGCCCGTTAAGGACGATGTCTACGGTAAAGACAAAGTTAAGTTTGATATCACTGGATTGGTTCCGCTGTTGAGCGCTTTTCCCGGTGATCATTCATTTACTTTGACTGTAGTCGATTTGAAAGGTAACCAATCAGTATTGGTTCTTAAATTTAAAGCTGAATAAATAGAAGTTGCCTTATGAAAACAAAATTTATTTTTGCAATCGGAGCTGTTCTTCCGATTTTGATGGGCAGCTGTTCCGACTCTTTCAATGCCGGTGAAGCTGCCGGCGAGGGTCGCGTGATACTTCGTCCGTCGGTTAGCACCGATATCACTGCCTCGCGTGCCCTTACGGCTGACGATGAGCAGTCTCTCAGCGAGTCTTGCCTTATTTGGATTTCGAGCCAGAAAGGTCTCGTTCGTAAATATGATGGTATCAGTTCAGTTCCCACTTCGGGAATCAAACTCGTAGGTGGACAATATACAGCCGAGGCTTGGGCCGGCGACTCTGTTCCCGCTTCTTGGGATCAACGTTATTACAAAGGTGTGGAACCGTTCACTGTTACCGCCGGAGGTACAACTCAGGTCGACTTGAAATGTACAGTTGCCAACACCGCTGTTTCGGTCAAATATGCCGATGCTATTGACGAGGTTCTAACCGACTACACTTTGACTGTAGGTCACTCGTGTGGCAAACTTACATGGGAAGGTCGTGACGAGCGTCGCGGTTACTTCATGATGAATTCACGCGACAAGGATCTCACTTATACTTTGACGGGTACACGTCAGGACGGAAGCGAATACACCCTCGACGGTAAAATCGAGGCTGTGAAACCGGCTACTGAGTATGTTCTTAACATCAAGTATGAAGGTGTAGATGTAGAGACCGGCGGTGCCTATTTCTCAATAGAGATCGACGAGACTACAGTCGATATCACCGATGAGATCGTCATCATCTCGGCTCCCAATATTGTGGCTCTATATGACCAGTCGCTCGACTCTCCTATATATGGCGAAGCACATAAATTTACCCGCCAGGGTTTCTTTATCGCAGCTGCAACTAAAATGAGCAGCGTGTATGTGAAGGTTCCCTCGATGGAGAACGAGATAGGTCTCGGCGAATTCGACCTTATAGGTTGCAGCGATGAAATCATGGCTCAGCTCAACGAGAGGGGTGTCAAGATGATACGTACTTACAACGAGGAGCAGGATGTAGATAATGTAAAACTTACATTCGAGCCTGAGCTGCTCAACCTCTTGACCGACGGTACTTACGAGATCGAGGTTGAGGCAGCTATCGAACTTACCAATGAGGACGGATTGGCTGTCAGGAAGGCTAACAAAGCCAAAATGACTATCGTTGTTTCTGATGCTGATGTCGAGGTTACTCCGTTGGCTTCAAACAGTCCTGCCATATGGGCTTCGGAAGTTACATTGACCGGTAAAGTGTTGAAAGACGGAGTTGAAAGCGTAGGCTTCAACTATCGCGAGGAAGGTGCTTCCGAATGGACCTATGTTGATGGAGTCGTATCCCGTGCAGCCTTGGCTAAGGGAGACATTTACACTGTAAAACTAACCGGTTTGAATCCCGGCACTACCTATGAGTATGTGCCTGTAGCCGGTAACTTCGTTGGTGCTACTATATTTAAGTTCACGACCGAGTCGGCTGCTCAGCTGCCCAATGCCGGATTTGAAAACTGGCAGGACAGCGCTGCTCCGTTCCTCATCTATGGTGCAGGAGAAGAGATGTTTTGGGATAGCGGTAACCATGGTTCTAAAACAATGGGCAAGAATGTTACTGTTCCTGAAACTGACATTAAGCATGGAGGCAATCGTTCTATTAAACTTGCTTCTCAGTTTGTAGGTGTAGGAGCTCTCGGTAAGTTTGCTGCCGGCAATATGTTCATTGGTGAGTATTTGAAAACTGATGGTACTGATGGTGTGCTTGGTTGGGGACGTCCTTTCACGAGTCGCCCGAAAGCTCTGAAAGGATATGTGAAGTACAATCCTGTAACTATCGACAATGTTAAGGATTTGTCACAGGCCCCCAGTGAGACACAGACCGAATTTGCTAAAGGTAATATGGATAAAGGCGTTATTTATATTGCACTCCTCGATAACTCTAAAGCTCAGGGTAATACAGAGTATCCTGATTATCCTGTCGTTGTGAAGACTAAAAAGCCGAAACAATTGTTCAACAAAGATGGTGCTGACGTTATAGCCTATGGAGAAATAGTTTTCTCTGAGGCTACATCAGGAGATGGAATGATTGAATTTACAATTCCTTTAGTATATAATAGAGTTGATGTTCGTCCTTCATATATATTATGTACCGCATCAGCATCAAAGGCGGGTGACTATTTCACCGGAGGAAACGGTTCTAATATGTATATCGACGATCTCGAGTTGGTGTACTAATCGCTATAAACTGCAATAAAAAAGTATGGGACATGGCTTAGGGCTGTGTTCCATATTTTTTTGTATGATGGCAGCTCGTTGTATTTTTATTTGTTTTTACGCGTGAGTTATCGTATTTTTGTACTGATTAATCGCGATATAATGAATAATAACGATAAACAAGAATTGCTTGACAAGCGATACCTGCGCATGACACGTATAT
>CANOKG010000054.1 GCA_947566655.1 uncultured Muribaculaceae bacterium
GAAATTCTACTTGTTGTGACAGTCGCTCTATATCGTTCTGCTGTTGCTTGACCGTTGCCTCGAGATCACTTATTTGCTTCAAAGCGTTGTCGCGCTGAGAGCAAACCGATAGATAACGCTCGGTTAACTGTCGGTGTCGGGTCTTGAGAGCTTCTGCTAAATGCTGTAGGTCGGCAGCCATCTTTATCCAATTTTCTACAAAAGTAGCAAATATTTTTATAAAACAAGTTATCCGGCACTTATTTTGTTGTGTCGTGAATGTAGAATTTTATCAATATTTAGTCGAAAATACCACTGATGCGGTACTTGTGTCCATTTCTTCCTTTGAGAGTTAAAAGTAAACAGGCTCTTAGAGTGTGTTTGGATTTAACTCGTATTAAGATTGAGAGTCAATTTTGAGATATTTTTTTAACGTAAAGAGGGAGTGTAGCGAGCTACACGACCGATGCACGGTAGAAAAATAGCCAAAATAGGCCTCAAGATTAATGCGAAACATATTCAAATAATCACTCATTCTTTAATATAACTAATTTTTGTGTGTTAAATTCAAACATACTCTTAGAATGTGTAGATAAGGTTTATTGCTATTTCTCGGGTTGTTGGATTGTAGGAGGGGATTGTGGAGAATAGAGAGGCTTCATTGTGGTTGTCCCACTTGAACCAGCGTCGGTATAGCGGTAGCATCCAGTAGGCAGCTCTTGCCGATAAGATACCTATTCCGGCTCCCGCTATCACATCGTTAAGCCAGTGCCGATTATTGTAAAGCCTGAGAAAAGCTACTCCGACGCCTACAGTATACATTGCTACTCCGGGCCACAGCCCGTATTCAATTCGTGTTAATTCGGCACCGGTGAAAACGGTCGCTGTGTGGCCTGAGGGAAATGAATGGCGCGAATTGGAGTCGGGACGTTTCTCTCCCACAGCAAATTTCACAGGATTTACAATAGCTGACATAAACAGGTAGGCGGTAATACCGACGGCTAATCTTTCTCTGAACGGGTGTCGGGCTGTCCCTTTTACTGCTCCAAGTGCCAGATATGTGGCTGCGGGGAGGTACTGCAGGTAGTCATCGGCCCTGAAGTAGTGGTTGCCGCGAAGGTTGGTCATTCCATTCTTCACGCTATTGTCCAGATTGCGGAACCATCCATTGTAAACGCCAAATGTCCCTACGGCTATAAGCGAAGCGGGGAGTATAAGTTGTTGAGGTCTAAACCTTGAGTAATGCTCGGTTCTGATTGTGGTGATTGAGTCCCTGTTTTCAGCGGCATATACAAATCGGGGAAATAACATTACTGCTATTACCCCGATTATAACTGAATAACGTTTCTGTGATATCAACTTTACTAAATATATATTTATCAGAAATTGTAGCCTATGGCAACACGTATTATTTTCAAGTATTCTTTGTCATCGCTGTGGTCATATCCTCCATCATATTCCAGCAGTTTGGCATAGCTTACACTGAGGTCAAGCGACTTGGTGTTGTTTTTCAACGGCAAAGATATGCCCACGCCGGGTTGCCAGTAGAATGAGCTGGTGGTTTCGTCGCCAAATACCGATGCTACGCCCAAGTCCATGCGTGCGAAGGGATGCAATCCAAGTGGCATATGTACTTGACGGAAGTTGTAACGACCACGAACACCGAAGAGAAGGTCTGCTGCTCCAGTCTCGCCAAGTGACCCATCGAAGTTCAATGCCAAACCAGCCTGTACATAATCATTTATGTGGTACAGAGCCGAGGCTTCGAGCGATATGCCACCACTTTCGGTCCAGGTGTTGCACGGGAAGAATCCACCGGCTGCCACACCGAAGTCGAGCGACTTGAAAAAGTGGCTTGTTTTCTCAGCGTTGTAGCCGAAGAAGTAGGCTAAGCGAATGTTCATAGCGCTTGACAATGATCTATTAACAGTACCGTAATATCCAACGCCAATACCTACCTGTCCATATCTTATACCTACGGTGGGGTTGAAAACAAAAGAATTTGTGCTTTGTTCAAAACCGTGGCCGTAACCGAGGTCGAGAGTGGCAAAAGGTGAGACAGCCTTGTCGTAGTCTTCAACGTGAGCGCGAGCGGTAATAGTCAATGATGGCACCTCTTTGAATTTCCATGATTCGCTGAGAGAAATGGCTCCACCTAATCCCAAATAGGGATAAACTCTTTTTACTCCCGACCAACGTACTGCCCAAGAAGAGCCTTCTCCTTTTTTGAAAGTCGAATTCAACGGATCAAATTCGATGGTACCATACCATCCACATTCGGTTTTCGGGGCATTAACCGTCGTTTGGGCAAAAGATGCCGGTGTAGAGATAAGCGCTAACAGCGTGCATGCAAATATCTTCTTTAACATAGCTAAGATATTTAATTACCGAGTAATCAATCCTCATATAATTGTCGGCAGGGTTGTTGAATATTGGTTTTTAATAGCTGATGGGTGTGAGGATTCACCACGACACAAAGGTATGTAAACTTATGTTAATATACAACGGTTTTGGCAAATTTATGTTCAAATAGGATAGCCAAAAGATCGCTGAAAAAGATTGGACAATAGAAAGGTCTGCCACCTTCATTTGAATAGGGGTGGCAGACCTGTGGGTGTATATTAAGTCTATATCTGTTTATTACTGTTGGGGGGCAAAGATAACTATACGGTTCCAATTGTTGGTTGAGTATGGTTGAACTGCGCTACCCTCTCCGTCGATGGCAAGACGGTTGGCGTCGATGCCATAGGTTTTGGTCAAGGCGTTGAAGACGGCCTTAGCGCGCTTCTCTGAGAGAGATTTGTTGTAAGCGGCAGTACCGGTATCTTTGTCGGCATAGCCCTGGATCATTACGTTGATACCTGGGTTGGCTTTCAAGTATTCGGCAACGTTGAATACATTAACCATTTCCTGATCGCTGATTACTGCCGAGTTGATGCTGAATCTTACAGTTGTCAACATAGGTGCCGCTTCTACTTCGGGACAATCTACTTCAACTACCTGAGCTTCAGGACAAGGAAGTTGAGACTCGGCTACTGCAAGTGCTGCCGCTGTGGTTGCCAAGTCACCGCGCAGGGCGTTTACTTGATCATTCAGAGATGAGATGTAGGCTAAATCATTGCATGGGTTGTAGGCCTTGTAGTCACGGCCGCCAAAGTTGATATTGAAACCACCGAGTGCGGTGATGTTGATATCAACAGGATCGCCATAGGCACAGAGGTTGAAATTGTCACCGTAGAATTGTGCACGGCCTTCGAGGAAAAAGTCTACGTAACGGCAAAGACGGAAACGAACCTGAATACCGGCCGATACAGGCAGAGTCCACGAGTTGGTCTTCAACTTATCACCTTTACCATATATATTGGTTCCTTTGGCATCAAAGTCAAATGCATAAGTTCCGCCGATACCGACAAAGGGTAGTACACTTACAGGGCGGGAAGCATTTACACCACCAAGTGAATTACACATGTCCCACATAAGGTCGAGGTTGGCGTTTACATATTTAGCTTTATTCTTGCCATCGTTGCGCCACTTCATCTCGCTGTATTGGAAGTCGAGACGTACACCTAAGTAAGGCGAAAACCATTTACCTACTCCAAGATTGTAGGCCGGTGTAAGTTCATGTTTTGTCGAGGCTTCGGTTTTGTCTTCAAAGAATGGTGAATTGATACCAGCTCCCAACTGCAGGAACCAGTTGTCTGAGCGGTCAGTGTAGTAGTGGGTCTTGCACTTGACGTCGGTTACGATGACCTGTTCTTCTTCAACTACGACTGCATCCTGAGCATTAGCTTGATTAGCGGCCATCATGGAACCACCAAATGCTGTAACAGCGAGGAATAAACGTGTTTTCATAGATAAATAGTTTAAAAGTGAACGTTAGTGTTGTGTGTTAGTCGTATTGGAGGTTCGTCTGTCGAACCTTGTGAAAATATAACATCAATAAATTTGAAAATGTTCAAACCCCGACTTGCAAGGTAGTTTTAACAGTCTCTAATACACTGATTGTGAACCAAGCGGTAAAAATGATTGTTTCACTAATAACAACTTGATGAACAAATCGACGTGTTTCTCATAGACAGAGGCAGACCGGTGTACCCAGCCATAGGAGGCGGGACACCGGCCTGTTTTTTACAACCTGATGGTTAGTTGTTCTCGGGGCGAAGTTGGCGAACGGTCTGTGCTGTTTGCCACATTTCGCTCTCACGTAGCTGACGCAGTTCTTCGTTCAATTTTTCACGATAACCGGGCTGAGAGTTGCTGTCGATTGAGATCTGAGCCTCGTTGCCCGATTTAACGCTTTCATAAAGGCGCTCCACTACCGGTTTTATAGCGTCGTGGAACGGCCCCATCCAGTCGAGGGCTCCGCGTTGTGCTGTTGTAGAACAGTTGGCATACATCCAATCCATGCCGCGGGCAGCAAAAAGAGGCATCAGTGACTGGGTAAGTTCCTCTACTGTTTCATTGAATGCTTCAGAAGGTGTGTGGCCGTTCTCGCGGAGTACCTCATACTGGGCCAGCAGTAATCCTTGGATAGCACCCATCAAAGAGCCGCGTTCACCGGTAAGGTCGCTGGTAGCTTCACGTTGGAATGTAGTCTCAAACATGTAGCCCGAGCCGATACCTATGCCCAAGGCTATTGTGCGAGCCAGGGCGTTGCCTGTAACATCTTGGTAGATAGCGTAGGATGAGTTCAAGCCACGGCCCTCGAGGAACATGGTACGCAGTGATGTGCCCGACCCTTTGGGTGCAACCATGATCACGTCGATGTCGGCAGGAGGAACTACGCCCGTGCGGTCGTTCCAGGTGATAGCGAAGCCATGAGAGAAATACAACGCTTTACCGGGGGTAAGGTACTGCTTGATTTTGGGCCATACCGACATGACGGCTGCATCGCTAAGCAAGCACATTATGATAGTAGCCTTTTGGCAAGCCTCTTCAATGCCAAAAAGTGTCTCTCCGGGAATCCAACCGTCGGCAACCGCTTTATCAAATGTCGCACCGGGACGTTGTCCCACTATAACATTGAAACCATTGTCGCGCAAGTTCATGCTCTGACCGGGACCCTGAACACCATAGCCTATAACAGCAATAGTTTCGTCCTTAAGAACCTCGCGAGCTTTCTCCAATGGAAACTCTTCACGTGTGATGACGGTTTCTTCAACACCGCCAAAATTTAATTTTGCCATAAGGGTAAATTATTTAATAAGTACTTTAGATATATTATCTCCTTGTTTTTTTATGTAGAGGCCCGGCTTAGAGGCATCACTTACTATACGACCCTGCAAATCATACCATATGACCGGTTGGTCGCTCTCACCGCTTGTGTCGTTGGTGATAGATCCTATTCCCGACGTTGATACATCGCCCATTGCGATCTCACGGTAGTAAACGCCTTGACCTCCCATATTCAGTATCTCATTGCCTTCTTTAGCCTCAAACATCAATATATACAATCCATCAGCAAGTTCTGTATCGGGGCGGTATTTGAAATTATACTCAGCTGTCTCACCTGCCTGTAGCCTTACACCATTTCTCATAAATACAATTTCACCATCGGTATAAGTGAATTGCCTGATGCGTATGTAGATTGTTCCGGTAAAGTCATGGAGAGCCTTGACCGTTAATGAACCATCTACTCGTTCGCCGCCTTGCTGTAGTTTTGTAGGTAAGTCAAATTTTATTACTTCAAGAGCTGTGTTTGCCGATTCTGCTACTTCAATCTCTTTCGATCCATCATAGCCTTCGATCAAGGTTTCCTTATGATCAGAATCCAATTGGTTTAATACTATGCGATATTTGCCCGGGTCGCAGCGCACTGTAAGAACTGAACTCAGGCTAACAGTCTCGCCTTTTTCCCACTCGCGTTTTATGGCTCCTGATACGTACGACTTAGAAGGTTCATCAATTGATTGAAGTCTGACAACAATCATGGAACTGCCTGCCGCACCATAATTTTTGGCAGGGATTGCAATCATAAGTTTATCTTCGCGTTCGGCTATGTCATTATCCGATGTCCCGTTTACAATGTATGGTTCTCCGGTTAATCTTATAATTGGCTGAGTTGCCTCGGGTAATAGTGTCACTATAGTTTCGTCAAGGTCGAAGAGGTTTTCTTCATATCCCTTATGGTACATTGTAACCTTATAGGTACCTTCGGTCAATTCTACAGGCATGTCAACGTGAATCTCTATGTCATCTTCACTGAGATCATAAATGTTAACTGCCTTGTTGGTGACATAAGTCAATTCAGAATTATCGGTAGAGGTTAGTTTGAGACATATTTCAGATAATCTGAACACATCGCTGAGGTTGTTGATGTGGGCTGTAAAGCGTGCACTACCATTGACATGTATATCGCCATCGGCCTTCATATCGGTTACTTTGACGTTGGGTATTATGCTTGAAGTCTCAACATTCAGAATTGTGTTGCCGGCAACTTTACACCTTAAATATGACGGGAGTCCTAACGGATGGCGAAGTATCTCGGTTTTAGCACCGGTGGTAGATTTGTAACCCAATCTGATGCGGTAGGATCCATTGGCAACGGTTGTCGGGCATTGCGTAGGTACACCTTTCATCGTGTAGAGTGTGGATCCCGATTTTCCGTTTTTAAATTCATCGACCGACAGGTTCTCATTCTTCAACTCACACACTATATTGTTGTTGGCATCGGTTAGGATTGCAACCATAATGCCGTTGAATGGATGGGTGTCGAGATTCTCGACAAATGTCATCAGCATCATGTCGCTGCCAAAAGAATCGCCTGACAGGCGTGTGGCGCCATAAATGCTCGTTGACTTCACGTCACTGTCACCCGAAGGTGCAAAGTTGGTAAGTATTTCCTGTTGAATGTTATATGCGCCCGAGCCACCACCGGTGCCTAATTCTCCGGGATTCAAATGGTTAATGGAGAAGTAACCATTGCTTCGTCCATACCAGCCCCAGTTGATGTGTACATAACCCTCAGAGTCGTAGCCGTCACACACAAAAGCGTGGCCGCCCATCATGTCCTCACTGGTAGCTGCGTAGTAAACAGGGCGTTTGGCGTCAAGTTCTGTGCGAATCATTTCCATCCATTCATCGGTATTGTAATATGAACGTGAATGCATTCGCAGAGCCTGGGAATAACCGAAGTGGTCGGTCAGTGCTCCAGGTACCATCATGGTGTATGCTCCCGAACCTCCTGCTGCATATTGCATTTCAACCGCAATGCCTACGTGTGAGCATAGAGTCGAATAAGCGTTGATTTGTGCTGCTGTTGGAGTTGCAGGAACATCGGCAGGCATGTTCTCCCAATCATAAGTAGTATTACCAAAGTCGGCCGACAATGTCTGGCCACCATCGGTATAGCTATGACTGCCTGTACCCTTGGCCGGATAATTGTAATATTTCATAATCTGGGTCATAGCTGTAGCTACACACCCTACATAGCCGCGGGTGCCGTTGGAGAGAGTAGGGCACATGGTGTTGAAGGGAGAGTCCTGTCCCCAGGCTATATTTCCCAGGAGCGGCTCAACGACAACCGATCCTGTAGAAGTAACCTTTGATGGCTCAGACTCTGTTGATGCCAACTCTACACTCATTTGCAGCAATGCAATAAGTTGGGCCGGTGCGTCATTGAGATCAAGCGACCCTTCGGTCGAGTATCCCAATACTGCCGGCATTCGGTCATCTCCTGCTACGATTACAAAGCCTTTCTCTCCTTGGGCATTGAATACATAATAGGGAGTCGGCATTTCAACTTTCGCGGTCTTTGCGACCTGTCGGGCGGCTTGTCGAGGTTGCCCGAACGATGCTTCGGGAAGTACTTCCGACGCTATAGCGCGGGCTTTGGAAACCGACACCTCGGCGGCATCGGTTCCCAGCAGTCCGGCTGTTAAAGTTAATATCGATAGAAGTAGTTTTCTCATTACAGAATGATCTTGTAAGGATTATTGTCTACAACTACGATTAAAAGGCCGCGTGTGTTTAACTCGATGGTATAGGTACCATCGTTGTTATTTGTGGCATTGTAGAGTATGCGTCCCTGCATGTCGCTTACCACTACATTGCTACCGTTGATTCCGAGCACTCCATCGGCAACTTTCCAAGCCTTGGGGGTTGTAGTGTCATCAATAACGTTATCTATTGAGCTGAGGTCTTTTGATACGAGAACACGATTTGAACTTCCGCTCTTTATCTCGCCTACATATGCTGAGTCGCCGGAGCCAATAACAGTCTCGCCAAAAGCAATCACGTCATAATAGAACTCTTTGACGCCGTCCATTGGTACTTCTATGTAGGCCGAGGTTACATTATCAACATCAACCGATCCCAACTGTTTCTCAACAACCGATCCTGCTGCCAATTCCTGAGTGACGTCAATGGCATTGATAAAGAGTTTGTCAATACTTACATCATTTACAGTGAAAGTGATGCATATTCTGCTGTCGGCATCACCTTTGGTAAAGTCAAATTTATAGTCGATCCAGTCTTTGCTTGATATTTTTTGAGCATCGGCTGTTTCTATTACCTCAAGATCATTAATGTCATCGCCTTTCACAAGAGATACCGTGATTGTATTATCGTTGATTGTAAATGTACCATATGAACCTGATGCCGCGTTAACGATAACACTGAATTTACCATCATTTTTGCTGAGATCGATAGCCGGTGTGACTACTTTACCTTCATCTAATGTCGGCCACATGACATAGTATCCTTTAGCAAAAGCTTTTGACATGTCATACAACCAACCTTTCACGTTGGTGAAATCGTTTAGTTGACCATCATAATCGAGGCTTGTGAAAGAACCTACGTTGACTCCTGAGAAGTCTTCGCTGAACACCGAAATGTTGGAGTCTTCAGTTAGAGTTGCTGATGAGTAGTAGTTGACTTGATAGCGAACGGCATTTTCAGTAGCCTTCCAGTTAGCTGTAAAGCCATCTTTAGATACATTTGTTGCCTCAGTTGCTTCGGGTGCATCTATTTCAGATATGCAGCGAATAACTTCTACAACATCTGAACTTTCTGATTTAACGCCGTTTGAATTTATTGCACGAGCTACATAGTAATATGTTTTCTCAGGATCGAGACCGGTAACTTTCTTGCTTGGATTGGAGTAAGTAGAGATTGCTTTTATCTCCTCATCTTGAACGAAGTATTCAGGTTGATCCTTGTCATCGAGTGAGAATACATCTATCTCATATTTAGAGGCTCCGCTTACACGGCTGCATTGCGCAGTGAAAGAAGTGTCATCGGCATCGTTAGGCAGATAGGCTTTTGGTGGGATGATAAAATCGGCGCTATATTCAACTTTCAATGATCTGATGAATACGCCCGAGGCCGACCATAGAGGAGCAAATTTGAGTTTTGAACTGGAAGTGTATCCGAAGTCTGAAATATAGCATGTAACGGTAGTCCATTCGTCATTCTCAAGCGTCAAAGTTACCGATCCGGTACCATTTTTGGAGACAACGAACCGGCCTCCGTAACTGTCACCCATCTTTATCTCGGCAGTCACTTTAATTATACATCCGCTTGATGATGGAAGCTCACTGAATTGTTTAAATGTTATGTAGCCGTTATCTTTTATCAGTAACCCGCCACCTGCCGATGCTGTATTGCGGTTGTCGTAGATTGAGCTCATTTTATCTGCGACTTGAAAACTATATTTGAAATCTACAGGTGACTCAATAGAGCCGTCGGTAAATACGCTGAAATCGGGCTCGAAAATAACAATTGGTTCGTCGGCACGTGCCGATAAACAGAAAAGAGAGATGATTGTTAAGAAGATTGGTAGAATTTTTTTCATTTACAGTTTGGTTTTAATTGTTTTATGTAGTTCTAATTAAAAGTTATGCGTGCACGGGTTACAGGGGTGCCTTCGCGACTTATCTCGTAGGTCGTGGTGTTTTCCCCGGTAGTGGCTGTATAGATGGTAACTCGGTCGTTGTAGTGTATCTCGTCCATGTAGGCTATGTCAAAGTGCTTGATGGCGTGTTGATCGTAAAATTCTACTTGACGTGTATTTAGCAGTGTCTCGATATAGCGGGTTGAATTGACATGACGGTTGAAGTCAATATCACAATAGCCGAATGTGTGTGTACTTATCGATTCGGGAGCCTTTACCGGTTGGATCTTCGTCCCCGATGATACCGGGCAAGCCCTATCAAGAATCGGTGCGTGTGACATTATTTCGGTCATGTCACCACCGCGACGTGTTTCAAGGTTAATTGCAATCCACACAGTGCGTGCATAGCCCAACGGGTTGCCGTTGTCATCGCTGATAGCGAAACATCGTTCAACAAAGTGACGGTTGATCATTGAAATCCATGACTCGATGTTGTAATAGGTGTTTATTGATGGAAATTTATCCATTGATAAACTAAGCCGGGAGAGTACCCATGTTTTTGACTGCTCGCTCAGATGGCTGTAACCAACTCCGAGCAGGTCGGTATGTTCGGTTGCAGTCTCGATAAGTCTTTGTATGAGCAATGGCAGTGATATTTGCCGCTGGGCGTTACACTCGCTTGCGTTGAGGTAGAGTTTTGTTTTATACAGCGGGGTCATCATTGATCTTGTTGACGCTCTTGTAGAAGGGCGGTTACATATTCTACTGGATCTTTGGTTATTGTGACTCTGCCGCTACGGGCAAACTGCCTTATGTCATAGCGCTTCAGGGCTTCAAAAAGGGACTCTGTTTCATCTCGGTGACCTGTTTTTTCAATCACCGTGTACTCCGGCGTTATCTCGAGGATTCGTGCCGAGTGTTTACGTATGATCCATTCCAAGTGTTTCTCAGCGAGAAGCTTCTCAGTGGGAACTTTGTAGAGAGCAACTTCCTGGTAAACAATGTCGTCATCGGTGTAAAGAAAAGCCTTTATGACATCGATTCGCTTCTCAATTTGTTTCACCACTTTTTCCATGGTGACGCGGTCACTGAAGGCTGTCATGGTGAATTTATGGACGCCTGGTATGGAACATGCACTTGCTGTGATGCTTTCAATATTTATACATCGTCGGGTATATATGGCTGTTACCTGATTTAGAACACCCACGGCATTCTCGGCAAAGACCGATACGGTAAACAGTTTCTTTTCTGTCATATCGTTCATAAGTCAAATCAACTCTTATAAAGTGAAGTATGTGTTGTCATCAATCATGATTTCATCGATTCCTTGTCCGGGAGCAATTATGGGATATATCAACTCTTCGGGGTTGATGTTTACATTGATAAGGTATGTGCCATTATGTTTCAACATACGCTCAATAGCATCATCGAGTTGATCTCTTACATCTACATTTTCTCCTTTTATGCCGTAGGCCGATGCTATTGTTACAAAATCGGGATTCAGCATCGGTGTCTGGGAGAATCGACTGTTAAAGAACATCGCCTGCCATTGTCTTACATTACCCAAGAAGTTGTTGTTCAATAAAACGATCTTGATGTTCACTCCATATTGCATTATCGTTCCAAACTCCTGCATGGTCATTTGCAGGCCACCGTCGCCTAAAAAGAGGATGACTTCACGGTCGGGCTCTCCCATTTTTGCTCCTATGGCAGCCGGTAGGCCAAATCCCATAGTTCCGAGTCCACCTGAACTAACAAAACTGAGGGGTTGGGTAAAACGGCTATAACGCGATGCAAACATCTGGTTCAGACCAACATCGGTTACGATTATAGCCTTATGGCCCGATGCTCGCGACACTCGGCTTACAACCTCACCCATTGTCATGCATGTCGTTGACGGATTTATTTCAGGTTCTATAACAATCTCTTTTTCGGTCTTATCACATTTGTCAAATTCGGAGATCCACTCGCTGTGATCGGCTTTGATGGCATAGGATAACAACTTAGATAGAGCTTCACGAGCATCTCCATGAATAAAACACTCCGCATCTACGTTTTTGTTCTCTTCGCTTGCTTCGATATCGATATGTATTATTCGTGCATCAGGGGCATATTTTGAGATGAGGCTTGTTACACGATCGTCAAAGCGGAGTCCTACTCCAAGAATCACATCGGCGCGATTTGTAAGATAGTTGGGTCCTACATTTCCATGCATGCCCACCATACCGCGATAAAGAGGATGATCGCTCGATATCGATGACAATCCTAATAATGTACTTGCCATTGGAATATCGCTTTTCTCGGCAAGCATAGCTAATTCCTTTTCAGCTCCCGAGATAGATACTCCATGTCCGGCAATTATCAAAGGTCTCTGAGCTTCATTAAGTATGGAGGCTGCATGTTTGATCTTGGCCTCGGAAATGACCGGCAATGGATTGTAACTACGAATGAAAGTACATGGTGTGTAATCGTGCCATGTCATCTTGCCTACCTGGGCATCTTTGGCGATATCGAGTACCACAGGTCCGGGGCGCCCAGTTGAGGCGATGTAAAAAGCGCGGGCAACCATAGCCGGGATATCCTCGGCACGGTGAATCTGGCAGGCCCATTTTGTGATAGGCAGCGCGATTGCCACAACATCGGTTTCCTGGAATGCTTCGCTTCCAAGCATCCCCGAAGCAACCTGACCGGTGATAACCACCATTGGGGTGGAGTCCATCAGCGCATCCGATAGACCGGTAATAATATTTGTGGCACCGGGCCCGGATGTTACAATCACAACACCGGGGCGACGGGTAACACGTGCATATCCTTCGGCAGCATGGGCCGCTCCCTGCTCGTGACGCACGAGTACATGTTCAATCTCATCAGTGTAGTCATACAGAGCATCATAGACCTGCATGATCGCTCCACCGGGATAGCCAAATACACGGTCTACGCCTTCGGCGATAAGTGATTTAATCAGAGCTTCAGCTCCGCTTATCATATTTTTGCTCATAATCAAGTCTTTTGGGTTATTTAGAGTGTGAAGTCATCTTGACTTTTTGAATTTGTTAATATGTTTAAGAAATATCACA
>CANOKG010000055.1 GCA_947566655.1 uncultured Muribaculaceae bacterium
AATTGGCCTCAAGATTAATGCGAAACATATTCAAATAATCACTCTTTCATTAATAAACTATTTTAGTGTGTTAAAAGTAAACACACTCTTAAATTTATCGTTTACTTTTTGTATCTTCGTTGTGATATTGGCAAACAGCCGACTGATTTCGATTTAATAATAATTACCATAATATACCGATGAAATATCCTTCCATAACCCACAGCGCGTTAGCACTGGCCATATCGGTGGCATGGTTAGCTCCCGAAAATGCTTTGGCCGAACGTATCGTATTGATGCACACCAACGACACTCACAGCCAAATAGACCCAGCACAGGATGGCATGGGTGGCGTTGCGCGCCGCAAAGTCCTGATAGACAGCATTCGCAGAGACAATCCCTATTCCTTGCTTCTTGATGCCGGCGATGCTGTACAAGGCACGGTTTACTTCAATCTATATGGCGGCGAGATAGAGGCCAAATTGCTCAACGCGCTTGGATATGATTATGTTACACTTGGCAACCATGAGTTCGACAATGGCATGGAAGCCCTTGCCCAATATGTCAAGAGCATCAACGCTCCTTTTATTTCTACCAACTACGGCCTTGAGGGTTCTTCACTCGATGGCCTCGTCTCCCGCTATAAAATAATCGATATCGCAGGCAAACGTATAGGCTTGATTGCCCTCAATGTCGAACCAGCCGGAATGATTGACCCGGCCAAAAGCATAGGCGTTGAATATCAAAACGTATACAAAGCCGCAAATGCTACTGCCTGGCACCTCAAACACAACGAAGGTGTTGACTATGTTGTGGCACTCTCCCATATAGGTTATGACTATGACGGACTCCCAGATGATGTCGATGTAGCCACCAAAGGCAACGACATCGATCTCATTATCGGCGGTCACAGCCACACAGTTGTACCCCCAGGAACCGATGAGAGTATGAAGATTAACAGTGATGGCAAACCGGTGGTAATCACCCAGACAGGAAGTACCGGCAAATACCTCGGAGTGGTAACAATCGACACCGACGATAACACAATAAAATCTCAGCTGATTCCCGTTGACAGCCGTCTTGACGACCGATTGGACAACGAGATCGTAGAACTAATCAAACCCTATAGACATGGAGTCGATTCCTTAAAAAACATCGTCATAGGCAAGACCAAGATCAACCAACCCGTGCGTGGCAGCGAAGAGGTTATCAACTTTGTGTCTGCATTCGAGGCCGACAAGGGACGCCGACTTATCAACGGCAGAAAAATTGATTTAGCCATGGCCAATCGCGGAGGCGTGAGAAGCGGTATGCCAGCCGGAAATGTAACGAGAGGTCAAATTATGGAAATGTTGCCGTTTGATAACCGCGTTGTAGTGCTGGAAATTAGCGGTAACGACCTACTGGAAGCACTCGAAATTAACGCTGCTTCCCACCGTGTAAGCTACGACCGCATGGTCACTGTAGAAATGGATGGCGACAAACTACTGAAAGCCATGATCAATGGCAAACAGGTTGATCCCAAAGCCACCTATACAATCGCCACCATCGACTATATAGCCAAAGGCGGTGACTACATGAAGCCTCTCACCCGCGGTAAGGTCATTGCCAAGAGCGACCAAATAATGAATGCCGATGTGATGGAGTACATCGAACGCCTGCCACGCAAGACTATCAAATCTGATCCCACAAACTACATGACCATACTGAAGAAATGAATTTAGGCAACTCAATACTTAAATACTATCTGTCGGCAATTTTGATGCTATCTATAATTAATGTCAAAGCCGATGATATCAAAAGCAAGATATCGACACCCGACTGTCAGCAATGGGTCGACTCGGTGTTAAACACACTTACACCACGCCAACGGGTTGCACAACTGTTCTGCCCCGTTGTCAATCCACAGGGCAATCAGGCTACAGCCATCATCACACGCCTTGCCGGAAAAGAAAAAGTCGGAGGACTGCTCTTTCGACGCGGATCAATTGACCAATATGTCAACGCCATAAACACAGCCCAATCGGTTGCCGATGTACCGGTAATGATCACTCTTGACGGTGAATGGGGTCTATCCATGCGCGTCAACGACACGCCTAAGTTCCCCTACAACATGGCACTCGGAGCTATCAGCGACTACCGATTGATCGAAGAGTATGGCGCCGAGCTGGCACGCGAATGTCGTGAAATGGGCATACAGGTAAACTTTGCGCCCGATGCCGACGTGAACCTGAATCCGGCCAATCCGGTTATAGGCCGTCGCTCGTTTGGCGAGGACCCGACACGCGTTTCAAGTGCCGTAATAGCATTCAGCCGAGGCATGGAGAATGGAGGTGTACTGACCACGGCCAAGCACTTTCCCGGACATGGAGACACATCAACCGACTCACACAAAACCCTTCCTGTAGTAGACCATTCTATCGATTTCATGAACGACAACGACTTAGTACCGTTCACAAGATATATAAATGCCGGACTGTCGGGCATTATGGTAGGGCACCTTTCGATACCCTCGCTCGATCCATCGGGCACCCCGGCATCTCTATCTCGCCAAATCACTACCGAACTACTGCAAAATCAATTAGGTTTCGACGGCCTGATATTCACCGATGCACTCGAAATGAAAGGAGCAGTTGCCGGTGATGCCAACAATTGTGTTTCGGCAATAAAAGCCGGGGTCGACATGCTGCTCAGTTCCACCAATCCACCCGTTGACATCAATGCTGTATTAGATGCGGTACAATCAGGCGAGATTTCTCAGGATGAGATAGATCGCCGCTGCCGAAAAGTGCTCGCCTACAAGTGGGCCACCGGGCTCTCCAAGCGTCCCGGCAAAATAAATGTCAACGGAATGAAGAGCCGTCTCAACACCCGGCAAGCCGAAAGCCTGATCGAACGGCTTACAGCCGCTTCGACTACTATTACCGGCAACCAAAGTGGCATTCTTCCGCTAAAGCCCGGTAAATCGGTCGCACTTGTCAACATAGGCGCCGGAACCAACAATGAACTCTCACGCATCATGCAGAATCATGGCAACGTTACTGTTTATTCCAATAAAACAGCTCCACTTACAGCCACACAAATCAAGAGCATCAAATCAAACGACATCATAGTAGCAGCGCTCTACAACGACAACTCTACATCAGTAGCTCAACTTGAATCATTACTGCCGGCCGACAACCTCGTGACCGTACTCTTCATGACACCATACAAAGCCATGAAATTCAAGAAATCGCTGTCACAGGCCGAGGCAATGGTTGTTATGTATGATGACAACAAATACTCGCGGGCAGCAGCCGGTGACGCTATTTTCGCCGGCATAGATGTATCAGGTCGGCTTCCCGTTTCAATGCCTGGTGTAGCCGAGCTCGGAGAGGGTGTCTCGTATAAGGCATCACGCCTGAGTTTTTCCACTCCCGATGTCCCCGAAGTGGCTCAGTGGCTCAATGATTCCATCGACATTATAGCCCGTCAAGGTGTCAAGACGGGAGCATTCCCGGGCTTGCAGGTTATGGTTGTGAAAGATGGGCATGTCATTGTTGACCGTTGCTATGGCAACACATCCAACTCAGCCAATTCACCGTCAGTAACCAACTCCACCCTTTTTGATCTTGCATCAATAAGCAAAGCGATAGGCACTCTACCGGCAATCATGTGGACCAAAGCTAATTACAATCTCGATTTAGACACAAGCATCGATAATTATATTCCTGAATTAAAAGGGACCGACAAGGCATCGATAACACCACGCATGCTTCTCTTTCACGAAAGTGGGATGCCATCGGGACTCGATATGTACCGCATCATGATTGATCCCGACAGCTACAGCGGTAGCTTTACCCGTAGCCGACAAGTAGCTCCCTACACAATTAAATTAAGCCGCAACACCTTCGCCCACAATAAAGCAGCCATTCGCCGCGACATTACATCAGCTACAGCCTCCGAACGTTTTCCAATCAAAGCGGCCGATGGGCTCTGGGTAGGAAAAGAGACCCTCGATACCCTGATGCATCGTATCTATGACATAGAGTTAAAACCACGCTCGATGCGCTATAGTTGTCTAAATTTCTGCCTATTAATGGATATTGAGCAACGCCTCACCGGAAAAGACCATAACAAGTTATTGAACGAGAACATATACAAACAACTCGATGCCACCTCGCTTTGCTACCGGCCATTGGAACATGTAAAAGCCGAAATGATAGCCTCGACCGAACGCGATCCTCTACTTCGCCGCCAACTTTTAACCGGATATGTCCACGATGAATTGGCAGCATTTTCGGGAGGCATTCAAGGCAATGCCGGACTCTTCGGAAAAGCCGCTGATTTAGCAAAAGTATGCCAAATGTATCTTAATAATGGAGTCTATGCAGGCCGGGAGATCATAGACTCTGAAATAGTGAAAGAATTCACCTCAAGCCAGTCGCCGACAAGTCGCCGCGGACTTGGTTTTGACCGGCCTGATATTGACAACCCGGAGAAGTCACCGGTTCCCGAAGAAGTACCGGCATCAGCATATGGCCATACTGGTTTTACCGGCACATGCTTTTGGGTCGATCCCGACAACAATCTTATATATGTATTTCTCAGCAACCGAGTGAATCCGACGCGTGATAACAGATCATGGCTTCGATGCAAAGCCCGTTCCCGCATACACACCCTATTGTACAAAGCCCTCTGATACTTCGCAAAGAGAAGTAACCAAAAACCAATAATTCCCTAACCACTAACCGCCTAATTCTTTAAATGGACTCAATAATACAAGCCGACAACGACCTATTCCTATTTCTTAACGGACATAGCACTCCCTGGTTGGACCAATTCATGTGGTACTTTTCAGGTAAACTAATTTGGATAATTTTATATGTGGTAATCTTAGCCGCTATAATAATTAAATATGGATGGAAACGAGGCCTTTGCATCGCGCTCGTTATCGGAATAATAATTACTCTATGCGACCAGACGTGTGGGAACTGGGTCAGACATGCGATAGGCCGACTTCGGCCCGGCAACCCCGACAATCCTATAAGCGATTTAGTACACCTGTACAATGGCCATCGTGGAGGCCCCTACGGATTCCCCTCGTGCCATGCAGCCAATTCGTTTGGACTCGCAGTATTTCTTTCGCTACTGTTTCGCCATCGCTCTCTCACTATTCTAATGCTATTATGGGCTATTGTTACCGCCTATTCACGTATAGTTTTAGGAATGCACTACCCTGGAGACCTGCTCGCAGGTGCAATTATAGGATCGGCAATCTCAGCATCGGTCTACTATATAACCCGATCAATCTATCGCCGATTCCCCCACCTGCCGTCTCTTAACATGTCGTTACCTGCCTATATGATAAATACTGTATTGATACTGATCATCTTAGGAATGGCAATCACTGCGTGCTTTTAAAAATTTTATAAGGAAGTAAGAAACGGAGACACCTATAAAAGCACCTACACAATCGGCGGCAAAATCCCATTGGTCGCAACCACGACCAAGCCCCATTGCTCCCTGCAACAGTTCAATCAAGCCTCCGGCCAACGACGAGACAACAAAGGCAATGCCGCCAATCATCAACGTCAATGACTTAAAAGATCGCCTGCGGCTCCAGTCCAGCAATATTGCACCCGACAAGGCTCCAAACATGATGGCATGGACAACCTTATCTACACCGGGGAACAACTTAATATCGACATCGGGCAACGGTCGCGGCACCAATGTGAGGTAGGCAATCAAAGTTACAATGATGCCGGTAAGCACCCAGGCAGGAAGACGTATCAAAAATTTTATCATCGAAATAAATTATAAAAAGACGTTGATATAACGCCATTTGTTACAAAAAATTGTATCTTTGCGCCCGTATTACGCGACCACAAAAAGTGAAACGATTATATAGACTGATATTACTGGTCATAGCCATCTTGGCACTTGCACCGCGAAGCTCTGCAATCGAGTTTCTTTCGCTCGACACGATAGCTTCATGGGGTAAGTTTCCCCGTTTCTGCATAAAAACTTACCGCTGGGGTGACAAATTCTTCAACAGCTATGACTCAGTCTATGTAAAAGGGACCGGCAACCGCTTCAATATCAAACTTCGCACAGAAAGTTGGTCTGATTTCTACAACTTTTACTTTGATGAAGAACCACGCACACGCATGACCATGATGTCAAACCCGACAACCAGCGCCGGTTTCTGGCTCACTTACATGGCCGTCTCTGTAGGCTACGACATGAATATCGGAAAGTACTTTGGCGGAGGCGCGTCACGACACAAGTGGTCGTTCCAATTCAATTGCAGCCTGTTTGCCGCCGATGCCTACTTCTCGACCAACAATACCGGATCAACCATCAAACGCCTCGGCCCCAAAGGGCATATCAAGCACACCGATATAGACTTCGATGGCATCAACAATGAATCGTGGGGTCTCGATCTCTACTATTTCTTTAACCACAAGAAATACTCACAGGCAGCAGCTTTTGCTTTTAGCAAAGTTCAAACAAAAAGTTCCGGATCATTCTATGCCGGACTATCATTCTGGGGGCTGAGTTACGACTTCGATTTCAATCTGTTGCCCGAAGATGCCAAAGTCCAGATTCCGCTTCAACAATACGGCTATTATTACCGAACACGCAGTTCTAACTACGCCTTTCGTTTGGGATATGGCTACAACTGGGTGTTTCACAAGGGGTGGCTTTTAGCAATAAGCGAGTCGCCCATCATTGGAGTGAGACGCGGATGGCTGCTTAACCTCAACGAGAACCGAACCAGTTTCTCATTCTACAACCGCATAAGAGCATCGATTGTCTACAACAATAGCAACTACCGCTGGTTTGCCGGAATGGTAATAAGACTCGAGAATGCACTCTTTTACGACAAAACCCACACAATGCTCGGCTCGATAGCAAGCATCGAGGCATCGGTGGGTTATCGTTTTAATCTCTGGTAAAGAAACCTTGACTATAAATCAAACAGGCCATTTACAATAGCCATCGCATCCATTGCATTCTGGCTTGGCGTCGAAGGTACAATTGTAGCGTAGTTTCGGTCGAGCCAGTAAAGGTCAGTATCGGTAGCTTCGGGTTCTTCGTTTATAAGACCTCCTGTGAGCCAGTAGAATGGCTTTCCATGTGGATCAACATACTCCTTATACTCCTCTGTCCAATGACTGCGGGCAGCCCTAACAGTCTTGACTCCCTCAATTTTAACTTTTGCCGGGAAATTCACATTAAGACACACATCATGAGGCAAACCATCGGCCAGTACCTTCTCCACTATCATTTTAGCTATTGGCATCGACTCAGTGAAATCGGCCTGCATAGAATGATGCAACAACGAAAATCCAACAGCCGGAATTCCTTGAAGACATCCCTCGAGAACAGCTCCCATTGTACCGGAATACAGGATATTAACACCGGCATTAGATCCATGGTTTATTCCGGCAAGCACCAAATCAGGTCTACGGGTCAATATATTGTTCATAGCCAACTTTATACAGTCGACAGGTGTTCCGGTTACAGAAAACACCTTTGCCTGAATGTATTCAGAATGCTCAATTACACGTAGCGGGCCATTCACAGTCATTGCCGAAGACTGTCCGGAGCGTGGACCATCGGGAGCCACCACTACAATGTCGCCAAGCGTCGACACAGCTTCAACCAACCTGTGAAGTCCCGGTGCATGCACGCCATCATCATTCGAAATAAGTATAAGTTTTCGTTCCATAATATATTTTGAGTGGGATTTTGCCACAAAATTAGTAAAAATCTGCCGATTTTTTTATTACTTTGTATTATGGAAATGACCAAAGCAAACCGACGTTTCGTTTCTTCGCTGGCCACCAACAAGGGGCGACGCGAGCACTCGCTATTCATTGCCGAGGGCACCAAGTGTGTACTGGAAACCATTGAGGTTTTCAAACCACTCACTCTTCTTTGTACCGAGCAGTGGCTTAGCCAAAACCACGACCGACTGCCCGACAACATCATCGGCATAGCCTCTATCGTGAAACGTGCCGATATTATCGAAATGTCGGCTCTGACCACGCCTGGTGATGTAATTGCTGTTTACCACATTCCCGCTGTCGAGTTTCAAAAGCCGTCAGCCACCACACTGTCGCTCGCACTCGACCGTGTTCAAGACCCCGGCAACTTAGGCACCATTATAAGAATAGCCTCATGGATGGGTATCGAGAGTATATATTGTTCCACCGATACAGTTGACATCTATAACCCCAAAGTAGTTCAGGCTACGATGGGAGCTATTGCCAGAGTAAAGATACACTACTGTGACCTCGCATCAACACTGAGCGAGGCACGCCGCGAAGGAGTTCCCGTATATGGAACTTTTCTTGATGGAACAGACTTATACACCACTTCGCTGAGTGAAGGCGGTGTCATCGTCATGGGCAACGAGGGTAACGGAATCAGCGATGCTGTGGCAAATACCGTCGACCATCGCCTGCTCATACCCTCCTATCCGCCCGGAGCTCCTTGTGTTGAAAGTCTTAACGTGTCGGTCGCTACCGCCATCACAGTAGCTGAATTTCGCCGTCAGTCACTTATTAAATAACATTACAATGGCAAAAGTTAAAACCAAGACTGTTTGGTATTGTTCAAACTGTGGCGCCGACTTTTCCCGCTGGGAAGGCCGTTGTCCCTCTTGTGGCGAATGGAATACTCTTGTCGAAGAAAAAGTATCGGCAAAAACGTCAAAGAATATAGGTCCGGCCGATGCCGGTCGCAGCCGGGTAGCCAAGATCAGCGACATTGAGGTTACTACTATCGACCGAATACCATTGCCATCAAAAGAGCTTAATCGCGTTCTCGGAGGAGGATTGGTTCCAGGGTCACTCGTCTTATTGGGTGGTGAGCCCGGAATCGGTAAATCGACTCTCGTGCTCCAGAATATACTCTCCATAAAATCGCGCAAAGTACTATATGTCTCAGGCGAGGAAAGCGCCATGCAACTGAAAATGCGTGCCGACCGAATCGGACGCCCCGGCGACACCTGTTACATAGTTTGCGAGACATCGCTCGAAACCATTTTCAACCATATCGACCAGGTACAACCCGGGTTGCTAATAGTAGATTCCATTCAAACGATATCGAGCGATGAACTTGACTCGGCCGCCGGTAGCGTCAGCCAGGTAAGGGAGTGTGCGGTCAGGCTGCTAAAATATGCCAAAAACAGCAGTGTTCCGGTGATTTTGATCGGACATATTACAAAGGAAGGATCACTTGCCGGGCCCAAAGTACTCGAGCACATCGTAGATGCCGTGCTACAATTTGAAGGCGACAGCCAGTATATGTACCGCATTCTTCGTGGCATCAAAAACCGCTTCGGAAGCACCAATGAAATAGGCATTTACGAGATGTGTCAACGCGGACTGCGCGAAGTAACCAACCCATCAGAAATGCTCATGTCGGGCAATGAGGAAGATCTGTCTGGAATAGCTCTCGGCGTCACACTCGATGGCATGAGACCATTCCTCATTGAAGTCCAGGCTTTAGTAAGCAGTGCAGCCTACGGTACACCACAGCGTTCGGTCACCGGTTTTGATTCCAAACGCATGAACATGCTCTTGGCAGTGCTCGAAAAACGTGTGGGATTCAAGCTTATACAGAAAGATGTATTCTTGAACATAGCCGGAGGTCTTAGAGTAAACGATCCGGCTCTCGATCTGGCTGTTATAAGTGCCATTCTTTCAAGCAATGTAGACATGACTATACCACGGGGCGTCTGCATGACCGGAGAAATAGGACTATCGGGAGAGATAAGGTCTGTAACCCGAATTGAGCAGCGACTGCATGAAGCCCAAAAACTCGGAATGAAAACCATTCTCATTCCTCGTGGAAACCTTAAAGGTATCGACACTTCCTCTCTTAGCATCAACATAGTGGAGGTAGCCAAAGTAGAAGAAGCCTTCAGACATCTTTTCGCCTGACATATCCCGCCCTAATCAACCCTGAAAGCAGCAAACAGGTGTTTCCCGTTCGATTAGTGACACAACGAAAACAATCCATCAAATATTGTTAACAAGATGTTTTTTTCAATAATTTTTTTGGAAATATTCGGCATATTACATAATTTTGAATTAAATAACTGATTAAACTAACTACCAAAATTTCACCGCCTATAGCACAACATTACTTAAACAATTAAAAATCAAACAGTAATGCAAAATTTCAAACAGTTAACCGACGAACAGTTGGTGGCTGCGTATGCTAATGGCAGTAACGAGGCTTTTGACGCGCTTTTAAACCGTCACAGTAGTCGTGTGTTTACTTACATTCAGCGTATCGTTAAAGACAGTGCTCTCGCCGATGACATCTTTCAGGAAACCTTTGTCAAAGCTATCACAACTATAAAACAGGGACGCTACTCAGAAAGCGGAAAATTCTCTGCATGGATTACACGCATTGCCCACAATTTGATAATTGACACTTTCCGTCAAGAAAAGTCGGAGAACACGTTCTCAGCCGACAACGATGATGTAGATATTTTTAACCGTCGAGAATTATCGGACGGTAATATCGAAGACTCTCTGGTTCAAGACCAGATCCATACCGATGTTCGCCGCATCATGGACTCACTGCCCGACAGCCAGCGCGAAGTGCTCGACATGAGATTCTTCCGCGACATGAGTTTCAAGGAGATCGCAGAGGCGACAGGAGTCAGTATCAATACCGCGCTGGGACGCATGAGATATGCAGTCTTGAACATGCGTCGTATTGCCGAAAAGAATAATATCGTTCTGACAGTCTGAGCAATCAGACAATTAGAACCAATAATCTACTTAACAAACGGACGATACCTTCAAGGCATCGTCCGTTTTATATAATTGAAATAACACCGCTCATAAAGTTGCATATTATTGTAAATATCACTATTTTTGCAATTATTTTTCAAATAACACCACTTAGATAACATCTAAATGAAAGCGACTTTCACTTCAAAAATAGGTCTTATTACAGCAACAGTAGGCTCGGCCGTGGGGCTTGGCAACGTGTGGCGATTCCCTGCCGAAGTTCAGGAGAATGGCGGCGCGGCTTTTCTACTAATATATATTCTATGCGTAATTATTCTCGGCATCCCGGTAATGTTATCGGAGTTCTCCTTAGGGCGTGCCGGTGGCTCAGACGCAGTAGGCTCTTTCAAGAAATTATCTCCTAACAAACCTTGGTGGATAACCGGACTCGTCGGCCTTGTCGCCTCATATCTAATACTATGTTTCTACATGGTAGTAGCCGGCTGGACTTTGGAATACACACTCCAATCTATCACCGGCCAACTCTACGAGCCTATAGCCGGAATGGACATCCAAGGAAGTTTCGCCACCCGAATGCAAGAATATATCGAAGGCAGCAGTTCGCCTCTTATCTTCACCTATATCATGATTGGCCTTAACTTAGCAATACTGCTCGGTGGTGTACAGAAAGGTATTGAGCGTATTTCCAACCTCTTGATGCCCTTGCTATTCCTCCTACTGATTATTTTCTGTTGTGTCTCCATATCACTACCCAATGCATCCAAAGGCCTCGCTTACTTCTTCAATCCCGACTTCAGCAAGATAACCCCATCGGTAATAATCAACGCTTTGGGTCAGGCATTCTTCTCGCTAAGTCTTGGCATGGGCATACTAATCACCTATGCAGCATATTACCCCAAAGACGCCAACCTCAGGCGCACAGCATTCACCGTATCGGCTCTCGACCTGCTGGTAGCTATTCTTATGGGCATAATAATCTTCCCGGCAGTGATATCCTTCGGACTCGAAGAAGAGAGTCTCCGAGGCCTCACTTTGGTATTTGTAACACTCCCCGAAGTATTCAACAACATGAATGGAACACAGTTATGGTCATCGCTTTTCTTTCTGACATTATCGGTAGCTGCCGTCACCTCGACTATTTCGATAGCAGAAGTTAGCATAGCTTTTCTTCAGGATCGCTTTAAAATGTCGCGCACCAAAGCCTGCTTTGCCGTACTCGGCTCATGCACCTTGTTCAGTACACTATGCTCTCTGAGCCTGACTTCAGGCAGCACGCTTACAATAGGATCATACACACTCTTCGACTTCCTCGACATGCTCGCGACCAATATCATGCTTCCGGTGTGCGCCTTGCTTATGTGCATCTACGCAGGCTGGATAGCCCCACGCTCACTGATGGTATCACAACTCACAAACCAAGGCACTCTGAAATCTAACATTTGCTCCTTCATAATTTTCTGCATCAAATATATAGCACCTCCAGCCATACTTGTAATACTTATCAGCCCTTACCTATAGCATGAAGTCACTCACCAACAATCAGGTAAAAGGTTTAAGCCTTCTACTTATTCTTGTAGCTCTGATAATACTTTGTCTTCTTTGTATCAAAAGTTGTAGTGGCAACGGCTATGCAATCAAAACCACAGAAACAGTCAACGAGACAAATGATACAACACAAGTACATCATGATCATAGCATCATAATGCAACCCGACACTACTACAACAGTCAACAAGAAAAGCAAAAAATCAAATAAAAATACCAAATCAACTAAACGCGAAGAAACAACCTACCCCGAGCGGAGCCCCCTCGATGAACACATCTACTAACAGCAGAACCCACCCTGCATCATTTCCTCAAATTATTTTGTCGAAAAATGCGCAAAATCTTGTGTAATTAAATCAAAACGCGTACATTAG
>CANOKG010000056.1 GCA_947566655.1 uncultured Muribaculaceae bacterium
CGATGCACGTTAGAAAAATAGCCGAAATTGGCCTCAAGATTAATGCGAAACATATCCATACAATCACTCATTCTTTAATATAACTATTTTTTGTGTGTTAAATTCAAACACACTCTGATTTTACAAATAATTATAAGCGGCCGATGTCTTGCATGAATATTACATTTCATCGGCCGTTTCCAATGCTTTCGGATTGTTACTCGGTAAGTTCCGGTGGTAGAACGGGCATTGCGCCTTTTTTTGTGCAGACATAAGCTGAGGTCTGGACAGCTCGGGAGTGAGATTCAGTTACAGTCTTTCCCTTGAGAATACTTGATATGAAAGCTGCGGTGAATGAATCTCCGGCACCAACGGTATCAGCTACTTCGACATTGGGTGTTGGTTGAAACGATACATTTCCCGGTGTGAACACATAGCTGCCGTTAATTCCGCATGTTAAAATAAGCATTTTAAGGTTATATTTACCCAATAAGATCCAACATTTATCCTGAAGATCGATACCCGGATAACCGAACATACGGCTCACGGTTACCAACTCTTCATCATTAATCTTTAAAATGTTGCAACGCTTCATGGAGTTGCAAAGGATTTCCTTGTTGTAGAATCCCTGACGAAGATTTACGTCAAAAACAATCAGCGGATTATTTTCGGGCGGGATTGCATCAAGGAAACTGTTGATGGTATTTCGTGAAACGACATTGCGTTGCGCAAGAGAACCAAAGCAAACCGCCTTTGTGTTTTTTGCAAGTTGTTCGAGGTGATTATCGTAAGGAATGTTATCCCAAGCCACATTTTCCTTGATTTCGTATTGAGGCACACCGGCTTGATCGATTTCTACCTGTACAGTACCGGTCGGGTAGGGTACTGTCTCAATTTGATGGGTAAGACCTTTTGAGGTGAAATTCTCAATAATTTCATGTCCGAGTGCATCATCACCTATTGCACTCACTACACAACTCGGAAGACCAAATTGTGACACATGATAGGCAAAGTTGGCAGGTGCACCACCAATCTTTTTGCCTTCGGGTAGAACATCCCAGAGGGCTTCTCCCATACCTACTACAATTTCTTTCATGATATGACCTGTTATTTAATTTGTTTGATTTTTAATGTGTAATACGTCAGGTAAATGACACCTATTGTCATCACAGCTACTGCTCCAACCTGTCCAATTGCATCGGCTGCATATCCCATTGCTAATGGGAAAATCGTTCCGCCAAACAAGCCCATAATCATCAGGCCTGATACCTCATTCTTTTCATTAGGCGTATATACCAAAGCCTGAGAGAAGATGACAGAGAATACATTAGAATTTCCGAAGCCGATAAGAGCGATACTGATATAGATTGGTGTCAGTGTGTCAAAAATGAATAGCATGATCATTGCAACAAGCATCATCATCACACTGATACCGAAAAACAATTTTGGAGACATAGAGCGTAAGAGGAAAGCTCCGAGGAAGCATCCAGCAGTTCTGAAAATAAAATATATACTGGTGGAGAAACTTGCTTCTTCAAGAGGTAGACCGAGACGTTCCATGATAATTTTGGGGGCTGTAGTGTTAGTTCCCACATCTATACCGACATGACACATGATACCAAGAAAGCAAAGAAGAATGAACGGGCGGCCAAGTAGTTTCAGACATTCGCCCACACCTGAAGCCTTGTCGGGTCGCTCTTCCTCTATTGGAGTGGCTGTAAGTAATGAAATGGAGAGGAAGCTGATCACAGCATAGATTGCAAACAAAACTCTCCATCCAAGACCAAATGTCGGAAAATAAGTTGTTGCACCCCATACTGCCAATATGGGAGCAAGGAACGAGGCGATCGCTTTGACAAATTGACCAAAGGTAAGAGTAGACGCCAATTTATCGCCGCTGATAAGATTGGTTACAAGAGGATTAAGAGATGTCTGCATTATGGCATTACCGATGCCAAGCAGTGAAAATGAGATCAGCATTGTGTTGTAGCTGTCACCTGTTATCGGAATAATAAGAGAGACAAATGTTACAATAAGGCTTAAGAGAACTGTCTTCTTACGTCCTATTTTGTTCATTAACATACCGGTTGGTACTGAGAATATCAGGAACCAGAAGAATACCAATGAGGGAAACAAATTGGCCTGTGAGTCGGTAAGTCCTAAATCTTTCTGAACATAATTTGATGCAGTTCCCACGAGGTCAACGAAACCCATTGCGAAGAAGCAGAGCATCACGGGAATCATCTGCATGATTTGCCCCTTCTTGTCGTTAACGAGATTGTAATTATTTTCCATTGCAATTATTTTTCGATATTGATTGAATATATCTTCAGATTTTTGATTTTTGCTGAGCCACCATCACTATTGACGGTCATACTGGTGTAAGGTGTTGTCGGGAATACAAGATTAGTCATAACACCTTTGCCATCGTTTGCAAATACTTCCATGCTCGCTCGATCTATGTAAATGCGTAGAAGTAAATTTTCTCCACCATTAAAAGTCGGTGTAACAGTTATAGCCGGAAAATCTTGACTGAAGTCGACTATACCACTTTCGCGACGGTCAAATGATAATGTTTCATTGTTTGGAGAGTAGGTTAGAACTGATTTCTCGCCTTTGTCGTTGCTGAATGTCAACGACAGTGAATTTGCTTTGCCCGGCTCTATATCCAATAGAATTTCACAGACACCATCGTTTTCAGCTGGAAGTGCGAACGTCTTACCTCTGGCGTTGATGCTTGACGATTTGACATTGGTCGTCAATTTACCGCGCAGGGCGTTAAGTTCAGGCGATGGAGTTGATGCAGCATAAATTTGTCCATCGGCACCTTTAAACAAGCTTATCTCGCGTGGCAGTGTGTTTGCCGAACGAAATTGTTTGGTCGGAACTTCTGCAGCATACTGCCAATTGCTCATCCAGCCTATGGCTGTGCGACGATTATCAGGTGCATCACTCCAGCTTACGATAGCATAGTTGTCCTTGCCATAATCAAGCCATTTGGTGGGTACATTTCCGTTAGAATCTGTATCAACAGTGAAAGTTTTCCCGTCAAAGTCACCGATGAAATATTGAATACCGCTACCACCGAAAGGTCCACCAGGGTTGATGTTGCAGAACAGTACCCATTTTTTTATATCGGTGCCTTCGACTGGCAACTCAAACAGGTCGGGACACTCCCATACACCATCTTGAGCACCAAGTCCTTTTCCAAAGCTGCTCTGGAGCGTCCACTCTTTTGTGTCGGGTGATGTAAAGATAAGCATTTCATGATCCAATGCATGGGCAAGTATCAGAGTCCAATGATTCGTTTCAGAATTCCAGAATATATTTGGATCTCGGGCCTCGCTTTCCTGGGTAATTACGGGGTTACCTGGATAGATGGTAAAGGTTTCACCATTATCAAGGCTATAAGCAAGACTTTGGATCTGGCTTGCACCTGCCGATGTGTACATTGCCACAACAGCGTCGGTACCGAATCCGGCACTATTTTCTGTATCTACAGCAGAGCTGCCACTGAATACAGTGCCAAAACCATTTGGTTCTATTGCGGTTGGATGATGTTGCCAGTTAACGAGATCGGTTGACGAAGAGTGTCCCCATGTCATGTTCTGCCATTTTGATCCATAGGGGTTCCACTGGTAATATAGATGCCATTCTCCATCTTTGTAGAACATGCCGTTAGGATCGTTCATCCAACCATATAATGGTGTGTGGTGGTAGGCCGGACGATATTTCTCGTAGTTAGCAACATTGATAGTATCGGTAAGCCGGAAATTGCTCCAGCAGGCATCTTCCTTTGCCTCACGCACGGTTGAACGGTTCTGTGAGGTCACGATGTTAAGAACGACATCGTGTCCTTTGTACTTGGATAGATCAAATGGAACAGAATAATCGACCTTCGATTTTGCTAACCGCACATATATAGTCTTGTCCAGTTTTCCATCGACAACGACATTGACTGTCGCATCATCGTATGCCTCTTGAACAGGCAAGAGTAGATAGTTGGCCGGGCTGTTTATCCTCACAAGAGTATTGTTGGTGCCAAGATGCTCTATCTTGACTCCATCAGCGGCGTTTACTGATAAAGCGGCGAAACTTGACAGCTGAAGCGCTGTCAGAGACACTGCTATTTGGGATTTTAGTTTCATGTTATTTATGGTATTTGTTATCGGTTGTTATTCCGAATGCAAATCTACTGCTTTCAATACTGAAGGACTATTAAAAAATGAGCATTCGGTAGCACAAATGTTGCATTGAACAAAAAATCATAGTAAATGCACGGCTTTTAATAATATTATCACTAATTTTGCGATACCGATAAAATATAGGTCTAAACCAATGATGAACAAATTTATAGTATATATTTCACTAATGTTGCTTCCGCTCATAGGATGTCGGGAAGAGAAGCATTATCGCATTGGCATTTCCCAATGCAGTCAAGATGACTGGCGAAGGAAAATGAACGACGAGATAAATCGTGAAATAATGTTCCATCCCGAGGCTGAAGTAGAAATTCGCTCTGCCGATGACAGCAATGAAAAACAGATTGCCGACATACGTTATTTCATGGACAATGATTTCGACATTATCATTGCTGCTCCCAACGAAGCTGATGCAATTACTCCGATTATAAAGCATGTATATGAATCCGGAATACCTGTGATTGTCTTCGACCGCAATATCAATGGCGACACCTATACCGCAACTCAAGGAGTAGATAATTATGGAATAGGTAAAGCTGCGGCACAGTATGCACACAATTTAATCGGAGATAATGGTAAGGTAGTTGAAATCTATGGATTATCGGGCTCTACACCGGCTATTGATCGTCATAACGGTTTTGTTGAAGAAGCACAAGCCAATACACTGAATGTTGTAGGTGCTGGATATGGAAACTGGAATTATGAAGATGCTGCCATAGTAGCCGACTCGTTGTTTTCTGTGCATCCGGATGTGGATTTGGTATATGCCCACAATGACCGTATGGCGATAGCCGCGTCAGAAGTAGCTCGAAAGAATGGCCTGTCGGTAAAAATAATTGGTATTGATGCAGCTCCGGAAATTGGTATAAAAGCGGTTGCCGATGACGTGATTGACGCTACATTTCTGTATCCAACAGAAGGTTATAAGATTATTCGCACTGCTTTGGCTATATTAAAAGGCGAATCCTATGATAAAGACGTTTTATTACCCTTATCCTCGGCAGTTGATAAATCTAATGCTGACATTCTGTTATTGCAGAATGAGTCGCTGAAAGAGGAGTCGGCAAAGATAAAGCTGCTTAAATCACAGGTAGATGACTATTGGAATCGACATTCTGCTCAAACTACTATCTTTTATGCAACCATAGCTATTGTAGTGTTGCTGTTTGGCTTCCTTTTTATGGTGCTGAGAGCATTTTGGTTACATAAACGGCATCAGAAAATTCTCGTGGAGCAGAATAGACAGCTTGCACAGCAACGCGACACCGAGAAAAATCTGAATGAACAGTTGAATGCTGCAACTCAATCCAAGTTAATGTTTTTTACAAATGTATCTCACGACCTCAGGACACCGTTGACTCTAATAGCCGAACCTGTAGAACAATTGGAAGCTGCCGACTATCTTACGCCACAGCATCGTGCGTTGATGAAAATAGCTAATAAGAATGTGAAGATACTGCGAAGGCTTATAAATCAAATACTTGACTTCAGAAAGTACGAAAACGGTAAATTGCAGGTAAATCTTACCGAGGTTCATATTGCTGATTTGGTACGCGATTGGACTGAGTCATTCACTGCTGTTGCAAGAAAGAGAGAAATCAAATTGTCAATTGACATATTGGTTGAATCCTCCATGACACTGGCTATTGATAGTGAGAAGATAGAACGTGTATTTTTCAATCTAATGTCAAATGCGTTTAAGTACACATGTAATAATGGTAAAATTCATTTTGTGTGTGCCTGTGATGACAGCCGATTGATTTTCTCGGTTGAGGACACCGGGCAAGGTATTGCAGTTGAAGATATTGGTAATATTTTCGACCGCTTCTATCAGGTTGATAAGATACATCCCAATGGCTCAGGCATAGGCTTGTCACTTGCTAAAGCATTTGTTGAACTTCATGGAGGCTCAATAGAAGTGGAAAGTACGTTGGGCAAAGGCAGCAAGTTTACAGTATATGTACCCATTCGACATGTAGATGTTGTTGAAACTACTGAAGTCCCGCGAGCCATAACCGATAGTGATATAAGTGCTGAACTTGGTGAAATTGATGTCGACAACCTTAACGAAAGTAACGATAAGCCCATGATTCTTGTAATTGATGATAACAAGGATATACGCAATATGATAAGGGTATTGCTTTCTGATGAGTATCGGATTATCGAAGCTCCCAATGGAAAGGAAGGTATAAGGCTCGCACCAAAATATGTGCCCGATTTGATAATCTGTGATGTGATGATGCCTATCATGGATGGATTGGAGTGCTGCCGACGCATCAAAGAGGAAATCACGACTTCCCATATTCCTGTCCTTATGCTTACTGCCTGTAGCATGGATGAACAACGTATCCAAGGTTATGAAAGTGGTGCCGATGGCTATCTATCGAAACCGTTTAATAGTAGAATGCTCCGTATGCGTTGCGAAAACCTGATTGAAAACCGTAAACGTATCAAAAACGTGCTTGATACAACCGGTTTCATTATATCTGATGCTTCGGCTGCAAGAACCGTAAATGAAGAAAACCCAGCTACAACCCCGTTAGATATTGACAACGAGTTTTATGCTCGTTTTATTCAATTGATCAATAAAGAAATGGGTAATCCAGAACTGAATATAGATGCCATTGCGACTAAAATGAATCTTGGACGCTCTCAATTCTATCGTAAGATTAAAGCGCTGACCAACTACTCACCGGTGGAACTTTTAAGAAAAATACGCTTGACAAAGGCTCGTGAAATGCTATCTACTACCGATAAACCAATAAGTGAAATTGCATATGAAGTTGGATTCTCAGCCCCTGCATATTTTACTCGGGTCTTCCGTGAATTGTTTGGGGAATCTCCATCTGATTTGAGAACCAGATTGGGCATGAAAGATTAGAATACTCTTGATAACGAATCTCGAGGGGTCGCATCATATAATAATGGTGCGACCCCTTTGAATTATTGGTTATTAGTGATATATGACTATGAATAATTGTGCATTGTGTATAAAAATTTGAGCAATGACTAAAAAGTTATAGTCAATGCAACATCATTAATACCTCCTGCACTTTATCCTTCATAATTTTGTCGCAGAATTTAAACCAATTTTAAATTAGATAACATGAAAAAATTAATCCTAAGTACATTGTTGCTGTTCATGATGGCAATCGTGGCACAAGCACAGACCATTACTGTGCATGGGACCGTTCTTTCATCGGCCGATGATGAACCGTTAATTGGTGCAAGTGTCATTTCTGACGTGGCAGGCTCGACCGGTGTTGCAACCGACTTTGATGGAAATTTTTCGCTTACAGTTCCTGAAGGGTCCAGTCTCACCATATCCTATATAGGATATAAGTCGCTAACAGTAAAAGCTGAGCCTCAGATGACTATTCGTCTTGATGAAAACTCAGAACTTCTGGATGAAGTTGTCGTTGTCGGCTATCAGATCGTCCGTAAGGCCGACCTTACAGGGGCTGTTTCGGTAATGAACATGAAAGAGCCGTTAAGTGAGAACTCCGGCAACATAATGAATTCAATGGCCGGCAAACTTCCCGGTGTGAATGTTATTCCTGATGCCGCTCCCGGTGGTACAGGTTCAATCCGTGTACGTGGTATGTCAACGGCTAATTCAAGCAATGATCCTCTTTATGTTATTGATGGAGTGCCTACCGACAATATCAACTGTATAAACCCTTCTGATATTGAGTCGATGCAAGTATTGAAAGATGCTGCATCAGCTTCAATCTATGGTTCGCGTGCAGCCAACGGTGTGGTAATTATTACTACCAAACAAGGCAAGGGCGACCGCATGACTATCAATGTCAACTATGCTGCCAGCGCACAGACAGTGGCAAAGCGCTACAATATGCTCAATGCCGAGCAATGGGGGCAGGCTTACTGGGCTGCATCAGCAAATTCCAACATTGCTCCCTCTCATGTTCTTTACGGTTCAGGTGCAACTCCTGTTCTCCAAGATTATATTGATGGAAATCCAAATTTTCACACGACCAATACTGATTGGCAGGACCAGGTTTATCAGACTGCATGGACCAATAATCTGACTGCATCAATCTCGAATAATACAGAAAGGGCTTCGGTAATGATTTCGTTGAACTATATTAACCAAAATGGTAATATACATGATACTTTTTACGAAAGATATTCAGCTCGTATAAATTCACGTTACGATTTCAATAAGTATATCACTGTCGGTGAAAATATGATGGTGGCGCGCTGGACAAACCGCGGTATGGATGTAGCCGGTGACCGTGGCATTCCATTCTCTGCGTTGGCAATGCATCCCGCTCTACCTGTACGTGGGCTTGACGGCGCATGGGCACGACCCAAAGAACTCAATATAAATGACCTTGCCAACCCTATGCAAGTCATAGCCAATGCAAAAGACAACGATTTTGCCTCTTGGCGTATTCTGGGTAATGCCTTCCTTGAGATCAAGCCCATCGAAGGACTTTCATTGAAAAGCAATATCGGTATAGAACATAGCCAATATTTTAACAACACCCTTGGCCGAGCTGTGAATCCCGGTGATGTAAACAGCGTGTCAAGCGTTTATGGTCAGGGTGACACCTGGACTTGGACTAACACAGCAAACTATAACAAGACATTCGCTGAAAAACATCATCTCACGTTGCTCATCGGTACAGAGGCAATCGGTTATACATTCCGTGATCTTTCTGCATATCGTGAAGGTTACAAATTTGAAGATGCTGACTTCATGCAGATTGGTTCAGGTACAGGTTCACGCGACAATGGAGGTGGCAAAACACAGTGGTCGGTGTTCTCTCTATTTGGCAAAGCCGACTACAACTATGCTGACCGTTATCTTGCATCGTTCACAATACGCCGAGATGAGAACTCTCGCTTTGCAAAGGGCTTCCGAGCTGATGTGTTTCCCGCTTTTTCTTTTGCCTGGCGTCCCACTGAGGAGGCATTCTTCCCGAAAAATCAAATTCTCAACGATTTAAAAATTCGTTATTCTTGGGGTCAGAACGGTAATGCTAACATTCCTTCACTCTATCCTGCTTATTCGACTTACATCTACAATACTGGTAATGGAGCATATGACCTCAGTGGCACAAATTCATCAACTACAGCCGGTATTACGTTGGCAAGCACAGGTAATCCTGAGCTGAAATGGGAGACGACATATCAGAATAACATAGGTGCTGATCTTACCCTTTTCAATGGTTCCCTCAATGTAAGTGCCGACTACTACATAAAGAAAACCAAGGATATGCTCACCATCCCACCGGCACTTGATGTAGCAGGTGAGAATGCAGCAATCTGGCTCAATACAGGCGATATGAAGAATACAGGATGGGAAGTTACTGTTGCTTACCGCAGCCCGCAGTACGGAGATTTTTCATGGAATGGTTCAGTAAACCTTTCACAATATAAGAATAAACTCGTCACCCTCAACTCTCGTCAGAAATTCATTGGTGTCGACCAACGCCTTATCCCCGGCCAGCCGATGGGCGTTTACTATGGATATGTATGCGATGGCATTTTCCAATCGAAAGAAGAGGTTGCCAACCATGCATCGCAGTCAGGTGCCGCTCCAGGTCGTCTTATTTTCCGTGACCTTAACGGTGACGGAGTGATCAATGACAATGACCGCTGCATCATAGGTGACCCGAACCCTGACTTGTCAATGGGTATCAATCTCGCTTTCCATTACAAAGCATTCACGCTCGATATGTTCTTTGCCGGTGACTTCGGCTTTGACATTCATAACCACATGAAAAAGCAGCTCATATCCATGAATTATGGTCTTGGCAATACGAACCGAGGTAAGGATATACTTAACGCATGGACTCCGAACAATACAAATACCGATATTCCCGCTTTGTCACTCACTGATGACAATAACGAACAACGCTTCTCTACATATTATGTAGAAGATGGCTCCTACATGAAGATGAAGTACCTCAAACTGTCGTACTCTCTTCCAAAAAATATCATAAGCAAAGTCGGTGCATCAAATCTTGATGTGTACGGTCAGGTTGAAAATGTATTTACTCTCACCAAGTACACTGGACTGGATCCTGAAATTCTTCCGGGAGAATATGGAGCACATATAGATAATGGTGCATATCCTCGTCCCCGTACATTCACTATTGGTGTCAACCTTCAATTCTAAGACAACTGAATTAGTAATTAGTACAGATTACAAAAATGAAAAATCTAAAAAACATCATAAAGAATGCAATTTGTGTTACTGCTATAACATCAATGGCATTTGCCACGACTTCTTGCGATGATCTGCTTGATACAAAACCGCAGGGCGTGTTTAACGATAAACAAATCGGCGATGATGAGGCAGTTGACCTTATGACGGCCGCTTATGCAACTTTGCTTTGCCACTATTTTGGTAACAATGAATCGTTTGCCGGTCCAATCAACAACTGGGTATTTGATGTTCGTTCTGATGATGCTCTTAAAGGTGGTGGAGAAGTGTCAATGGAAGGTTACATTCATCAGCTTGAAGTTGGTAATGTACAAAGTGACAACGATGTTGCCAACTTTAAGTGGCGTAACAACTACTATTCGATAAGTCGTTGCAATACTGCAATCAGAGGCATCGCGAATTCAGGAGCAATCTCGTCTGAGAATAAAGCCGCATACATTGCTGAAATGAAGACGTTACGTGCATATTACTACTTCGATATGTTCCGTATTTTCCAGAAGTTCCCTTACTTCGATGAAACGGTTACAAATCCAAGTGAATGTCGCGCAGACGAATATACCCGCGACCAGATTGTCGGTTTTATCAAGCAAGACCTCCGCGACAGTTATGAGGTGATGATAGAAGACCAAGAACTACCCGGTCGTTTCAATAAATATGTCGCAGCCGCACTACTGGCGAGGGTTGACTTGTTCACTTCTGATTGGGAAGAGGCTGAACTATATGCAGGTTATGTTATCTCCAGCGGTAAGTATGAGTTGTATCCCAATTTCCTCGATATGTCTAAGCCAGAGTTCAATAACCAGTATGAATCAGTGCTCGCTATACAGTTCTCATCGGCTAATTCTCCTGATCAGTTCAATTTCAGTAATTGCTTGAATTGTACCTATTCTGATGGTAATCTCTACGGTACCGGCGATGATTTCTATCTCGCATCTCAGAATCTAGTGAACGCTTTCCGCACTGATGCTAACGGTCTTCCTCTACTTGATGGATCATACAACAATGAGGATGTTGATAAAGCTGATTATGAAGGCAATGTAGATCCCCGTCTTGACTTTACACTTGGTCGTATCGGAATGCCGTGGCGTTCACACACCTACAATGAAAAATGGTGCCGAAATCTTGAATTATATGGTCAGTACTCGGGCAAAAAGCCTTATCCCGCTCCTGAATCGCCATATGTAAAACCCGGCATTGTACCCTGGGGTGCATCTTCACTCAATTGCATACTTATCCGCTACGCTGATGTTATGCTTATGAAAGCTGAAGCACTTATAGAGCAGAACAAAGATCTTGATGAAGCTCGCTCTCTCATCAACGATATCCGTCGAAAGGCCGCCCGTTCTATTGATCCATCTTATCAACCTATGGATTGCAATCCAATGATTGCCAACTATGCAGTTGAAGAATATTCAGCTACGGGTTGGAATCAGGAGTACGCACGTAAAGCTGTACGAATGGAACGCCGTCTTGAACTCGCTATGGAAGGTCTCCGTTGGTTTGATCTTATACGCTGGGGTAATGTGATCGAGACAATGAACAACTATTATGAGTCTGAGAGCAAAATCCATACATACTATCAGGGCGCAAATCTTTCAGCCAATGAGATTTACTTCCCAATACCTGTAAACCAGGTTGACAATGCAGGAGATATCTACAAGTAAAACCATCAACAATCGCTAAAAATGAAAAAAATACATTCATATAATTTCGGAATGCTGGCGCTATTCCTTTGCTGCATTCTCGGTGCCTGCTCAGATTTTGAGCCGACTGGTATGCCTGACGTTCCAGTGCTTGCCAAGGTCTCAGACCTTACTGCTCAAGTCAATGGGCGTAAGGTAAACCTGTCGTGGGTTCTTCCTGATGATAATAATATTGCCGGAGTGAAAATCATGACCAACGGCGATAACAACTCCGCGTTGACTCTTCTCGGCCGTCCGACAGAATATACTTTAAAAGGGCTCTCGCTTGGCAAAGAGTACCTCTATACAGTAAAGGTTATGTATGTAGGCGGATATATTTCTGAAGGTATATCGGTCAGTGCAAAAATGCCCGACCATCTTGATGGAGTCAAAA
>CANOKG010000057.1 GCA_947566655.1 uncultured Muribaculaceae bacterium
CGATGCACGGTAGAAAAATAGCCAAAATGGGCCTCAAGATTAATGCGAAACATATCCATACAATCACTCTTTCTTTAATATAACTATTTTTTGTGTGTTAAATTCAAACATACTCTAAAGAACTCATTGAAGTATTTTGTATTTACCGGCTAATTGAAAAAGCAACCGGCTAACAAAAGATAGACAAAATTACAGAAAAAACTTCAAAACCACCCACAACTTCTTTGGTAATTAGGAAAAAGGTTGTACCTTTGTGCCGGCCAAAAACATCATCGGGGTGTAGCACAGTTGGCAGCGCGCCACGTTCGGGACGTGGAGGTCGGAAGTTCGAGTCTTCTCACCCCGACATTTATTACAACAAATAGGTTTAACTCAACAAGTTAAACCTATTTTTATTTACACATCGAATCATTCAGTCTATTTAAATTCTCAAATTCAGGAGAACTACAAGTCCTCCCACTCGGCTTCCGATATCTGCTGTTCTGTAACGTAGTATCCGCCACCCGATGATTGCCTTGACTCACGCTCAGTGGTTTCCTCCTTTACTTCCTCAAATTTCACATATTCACCTACCGACGCATCTATTTTCTTAGAACGTCGATTTATGGGGTCGGTCCACCCACCTTTACGCTTGCGTGGCCCTTCATGGGGTGCAGCATTGCCGTACATCTGATCCTGCATATCGCGCATGGTGCGCCTCATCTTGCTCACAAGCATATATCCCCTCACGAGCTTAGGAACGATCCATATTGCTAATATTACAAGGAGTAAAAAACCTATAGACATAACTGTGTTTTTCTTGATAAAAATTTGTTTAACGGACATGCAACACATGCTCTATCATCGACATTATGATGTAGAGCATTATCGCCAAGGAGAGACCTTCAACGCCAAACACTGCAATAAGCAATACTGTTGCAATAATAATAGCATAGCGCTTTTTGTTCTCGTTGAATTTCAGATTTTTGAATTTCAACGAGAACATAGGAAGATCACACACCATCATCAACGCCATAACAGGCAGCAATACAGCCGTAAGCCACAATACCCACCCGTCAATAACACCGGTGCTACCGATCGGAGATGCCGCTCCGACAAGCCATGCCGAATATCCTATCCAAAAAATCGCATTGGATGGAATAGGCAAACCTATAAATGAAACAGTCTGTCGCGTATCGACATTGAATGCTGCGAGTCTTAACGCGCCAAATACTGGCAGAGACAAACTAAGGAGACACACTCCGAGAGGGGCTTGCAACAAGTCCAACAGATTGTACATCATAAGACCTGGCGCGAGTCCGAAGCTTATCAGATCGGCCAAAGAATCAAGTTCCTTACCAATCGCAGAATAGGCATGCAGCGTTCGAGCCGCCAATCCATCGCAAAAGTCAAAAACCGTTGCACACGCTATAAGCAACCAAAACAACTGGAGTCCTGAAAGGCCCCAGAGCAGGTTACTCTCAGCTTGATGAAATGACACTATACAAGCTAAAGCTCCCGACAGCAAATTACAACATGTAATCGTGTTGGGGATCGAAGATATAATACGTTTTATCATTTGTTTACTGTCGATGCAAGGCGCGCAACCGTAGTTACACCCCCCTCAGTTTTATCGCCTATTTTTACCAAAATCTCAGTGCCAAGTGGCAGGTAAAGATCGATACGGGATCCACATTTTATAAATCCCATATGATCGGCTATCGATGCCTCATCACCGGGTTCGGCATAGGTAACTATACGCCGTGCCAATGCCCCGGCAATCTGACGCATCAGCACCTGTTGCCCATTCTCGGCTTTGATAACTACCGTCGAACGTTCGTTCTCTGTGCTCGATTTGGGTAAATAAGCTCCTAAGAAACGGCCACTATGGTGAGTCGCAAAAACGACCTCACCATTTACCGGATACCAATTGGCGTGAACATTAAAGATACTCATAAATACCGACAGCTGTATGCAGCGACACTTCAAATATTCAGGTTCATAAACCTCTTCGAGCGCTACAACCGTGCCATCGGCACTCGAGACGACAACATTTTCAGGATCTCCCTTAAAATGCCTGCGCGGAGATCGAAAGAAGTTTACTACGAGCAGATAAAATATAGTCGAAATTATTATTGTGGTCACGTACACCGCTTTACAATCATGGCAAAGCCAGTATATAAGCAAATTGACAGCCAACAGCGCCGCAAACAGCACTATCAGTATCATATTTCCTTCGTGATGTATCTTTACTTTCATGCTTGGCTTTTTTAGTTTCTAATTTGCAAAGATATAAACAATATATCAAAAATCAAACTTGAAAATCTTCTATTTCTTTCTATTTCGACAAAATCACCACTAAGAGCCTTAATAATAACTTATTTTTTGTACCTTTGATGAATAATTGTACTATAACGATGAAATTTGACGATCTTGACTTATGTGATGAGCTTCTTGACGCTCTCTACGACATGCACTTCGACGAGTGTACTCCTATACAGGAAATGTCAATTCCTGCCGCTCTCGATGGCAACGACCTTATAGCTGTAGCACAGACCGGGACCGGCAAAACCGCAGCTTACCTTATCCCTGTAATCGACCGGCTGATGTCTATGGGAGCGCCCGAAGACTCGGTAAACTGCATTATCATGGCACCCACCAGGGAACTCGCCCAGCAAATAGATCGGCAACTTCAAGGCTTCGCCTACTTTATGCCACTAAGTTCTGTGGCCATTTACGGCGGTACCGATGGTGTAACTTTTGCTCAGCAGCAACGCGGGCTAAAGATGGGCACCGACATTGTCATCGCCACTCCGGGACGATTGATAGCCCACATGCAAATGGGCAACGTTGACCTCTCAAAAGTATCATATTTTATTCTCGATGAGGCCGACCGTATGCTCGACATGGGATTCTACGACGACATAATGCAAATCGTCAACAAGCTCCCACGTCAACGACAAACACTGATGTTTTCGGCCACAATGCCGCCAAAAATAAAGCAATTTGCCAAAGCGATTCTCAACAACCCTGTTGAAATCAAAACAGCCGTCTCAAAACCAGCCGATGGTATAGATCAGAGTGCCATAATTTGTAATGATGATCAAAAGCTTGAAGCGCTGAAACACCTGTTTTCCAATTATCATTCCAAGAGGGTTATTGTTTTTGCAGCTTCTAAACTGAAAGTAAAAGAACTTACACGTGAACTTAGACGAGGACACTGGAGAGTTGACGAAATGCATAGCGATCTTGATCAGCAACGCCGTGATGATGTGATGCTTGAATTTCGTGCCGGACACACCGACATATTAATCACCACCGACATTGTTGCACGCGGCATCGATATTGACGACATCTCCATGGTAGTGAACTTCGACGTACCTCGCGAAGCTGAAGACTACGTTCACCGCGTGGGACGCACAGCGCGCGCCGGCACCGATGGTAAAGCAGTAACTTTGGTAGGCCCGCGCGACCGACGCGCCTTCTCGGCTATCGAATCATTCCTCAAATCAAAGATTCGCCGCGAGTGGCCTTTTGGAGAACATAGCGAAGAACCGGTCGAAAAACCTAAAAAGAATAATCGCCAACGCTACAAACGTCAATCGTCAAACAAAAAGTCAAAAACCAACAAACCCCGTCAAAACAGAAAACCAACAAGCCCAGACACCAATCACCATGTCAATGATTGATGCCGGAGCCGTTTTATCCAACAGTGTGATACGGGCTCTGAATTCAATGGTCTCAATAGCCCAGTACTCAGCTATTTTGCAGACTGACTTTTATAAGCATCGTGATAGCTGTCAAGAATCTTACGCACGGCGGTTCCAATCTTAAGGTAATCCTCCTCATTAAGATTAGCCAACGATGCTCTCACCGACCAGGCAGGCCCATCAAAGCCATCACCGTTAAGAAGGACAACCGATGTTTCTTTAGCCAACCTCAACACGAAATCAAGCGGCTCATAGTTTTTACTCAAATATGTAGCAAAATCATCGCCATAGAACTTCTTGGCCCAAACCATTATATCAATCTCCGAATAGTAACCGGCCCGCAAAGGGTCAACAAGCAATGTAAACCCGGTAGTTTGCCACAACGCATTCAATCGGTTGGTTATAGTAGATTGCATCTCGCGCTTGTAACTACCATCGTCGAGCAGAGAGAATGACGCGAAGAGCAACATCTGAATCTGCTGGGGTGTAGAAAGTCCGGCAGTATGATTCAAAGCGACAAGGCGACTGTCGGCCACCATACGATCTATGAATTTCATACCCGGGACATCCATTGTCAACGACTGGTAACGTTGCTGTAATTCTTTCTTTTCAGCGTCTGATAGTTTGGCTATCTTTTCATCGAAAATATTCTTTTGATTAATAGCAGTAACTGCCAGTCGCCAGCCTGTAGCTCCAAAATACTTCGAGAACGAATATACACACATAGTATTATATGGCAGCCTGTACATCAGCGACTTGAAATCCCTTACAAATGTACCGTAGACATCGTCGGTGATTATCATTAGGCCGGGATTGTCGTTCTTTACAATATCAACCATGCGGTCGAGCACCTCGGGTGCCAAGGTGTAGGAGGGTGGATTGCTTGGATTAACAAGACACACCATCTTTACAGTCGGGTCTCTCAGCTTATCAATCTCGCTCATAGGATATTGCCATGTGTGATAGCCATCATGCTGAACCTTACTGGCATTGATATTGACTACATCAAATCCAAATCGCGCAAGCTCAGGTATTTCAATATAGGGGGTAAAAATGGGCACCATCAGTGCTATCTTATCGCCTCGCTTAAGCAACTTGTTTTCCTGAAGAGAGTCAAAAGCATAGCACATTCCCGCCGTTCCACCCTCGGTTGCAAACAAGTCATAGGTCGACATATCGTCACCGCCTCCCATTTCCTGGCGAAGATAGTCCCTTACCACTAATTCGACGCTCTTTAGAATACGGTCAGGGGTAGGATACTGGTCTCCTATCACACCCTCAGCCCATTCATGAACAAGTTTATCGGGATCGACCCCATACTTACCAACGATATAGTCGCGAGTGCCTCGCAACAACTCAACGCCATTATCGTGCTTATGTTTAGACAGAAATTCTTCAAAGCGTTCCGCTATTCCCACCGACGAGGGTATACCGGCTATACCAACCTTGTTGTCTGACACTTTACGACACTCGGCCATCGCAAATTGTCCTAACAGAAAAAACGCCTCACGAGGATAGGTCGAAATCCAGTTAGGATTACCACGACCTGCATTAAGGAATGTCGCCGTAGACTTTTTGGTATCGCCTTTTGCGAGTTCTATAAGTTTGTTTTTAATCTCGAAAGGGCTCATTTTTTCAAGGTCCTTTTCATAACTACGATCTGTATTTTCCATAATATTTTTATTACTATTAGTTTAAGTTACGTCCAACTTTATGCACACATCAAAACCAAAGCTACGCCCATCAATATCAACAACGTATTTCCCACGGCATAGGTCACGGTATAACCCATTGCGGGAACCGAACTTCCTATCGCTTCCTCTATTGCACCGAGGCCTGCTGTCGTCGTACGTCCTCCGGCATTACAGCCAAGATTGATAGCCGGGCGGAATTTAAATATTTTAGCACCGATAATGATACCTAACACCAATGGTATGCTGGTACAAATGGCACCCATAAAGAACATAGTGAAACCAACCTCTTTGATGCCACTTATAAACGACGGCCCGGCAGTGATACCGATTACAGCGATAAACATATTCAACCCAAGATTATTAAGCAACCATACAGCCGAATCTGGAATACGTCCTATAGTAGGCCTCTTACCTCTCAACCAGCCGCACACGAGACCCGATATCAATGCGCCACCACTTGTACTCAGACTTACGGGAACCTTACCAATTTTAACCGATAATACACCAATCATACAACCGATGAATATTCCCAAGCCGAGCAATACGATATTGGTCTTTGTTGTAGAACGATCGGCATAACCCAATTGAGGAGCTGCCCCGTCGACCTCCATCTTCAATCCGACAATAGTAAGGGTATCACCAGCCTCCAATACCGTCTTGGCCAATACCGGGATATCGACATTACCTCGTTTTATATTTTTAATTGTAACGCCATACATAAATTTAGAAGCTCTAATCTGGTCGACAGTCTTTCCGGCTCCACCTTTTTTGGTCACCGTCACGTTAAGTTGCTCAGCGGGGAAGTTAAGCAGCTCTGCATCGTTAACTTCCGGTCCGACCCAACCTTCATCAGCGATGATAAACTCGCGGCGTCCGCTAATAACTATCTCATCGCCTTTGGATACAGTGGCCGTAGGGTTTGGCTCGATAACTGTTCCATTAGATCTTATTCGCTCCACAAAGAGCCTGCGGCCGTTTTCGAGAATGTGCTTTTCTATCTGCTCCACCGTTTTTGGAGTATCAAAAAAGGCACTTGTCGCTTTATAAGCACGGAATGCTACCGGCCTATTGGCATTTATATAATCAGGATCGCTCGTCACCGCACTCTGATTCATCTCTTTTTCAAGCGCTGCGGTATCGGCTTTGACCTTTTTCAAGCCACCAAGCAATAACGGGCCTACATTGGAAAGTATGTAGGCCGATCCAATCGTACCGAACACATAACATACTGCATAAGCTACCGGTATGATGTCGAGCCACTCCTTACGGGTTGCATCGCTCACACCGAGACTTCCCATCGTGTCGGTACCTACACCTATTACAGCCGATATTGTTTGAGCTCCGGCAAAAATGCCCACAGCCTCTCCTACATTATACCCCATTAGCTTAACTACAACCCAGGTAGTTATAAGGCACAGCAAACAAAGGACACATGCAAAGAGAACCTGCTTTAAGCCATCACCTTTCAGCGATTTAAAAAATTGAGGCCCCACACTGTAACCAATCGCAAAAAGGAACAGTAAAAAGAAAACATTCTTGATAGGCCCGGGGATGGATATATCCATCTGGCCGACTAAAACACCTACAAGAAGTACCGATGTCACCGAGCCAAGCGAAAACGTTTTGTACTTAAACTGCCCGATCCAAAATCCCAAACCAATTGTCAGGAACAGCGGGATTGATGGATTATCACGAAATGTCTGTACGATCCAATCAAAAATTTGCATAGTAAATTAGAGAAATGCCAACTCGTTTTTACAAGTCAGGCGTGTTAAACATAGATTTTACTCATTAAACATTTGGAAACTTACATTTGTTTGCTCAATATATTGCAGAGTTGTTTTACCATGCATAGACACAACAAATCTACTCCAATAACATTGTTATAAAACATGTTTTCCAGATAGTGAATTGAAAAACGCAAAATTTTGCGTTTTTTTTAATAAAAAAATGTTGCGGGTGGGAAAAAAACCGTATATTCGCTTAGAATATCATCACATCAGTTTGTTTATGTCATACTACCCCATCTCTCTCCCACGACAACTAAACCCTGATGTACGACACCTTTCAAGTGCCTGCACCACATGAAAAATTTATAACTAAAACTAAATATATAATGAGTTACCTTAAATTTGATAAGAACCTTATGATTAATCTCGAGCAGTCGCTCCCTAAAGAGATGCTGCGCACCAATCAAGGAGGAGCTTATCACTGCTCATCGATTGTCGATTGCAATACCCGCAAACAGCACGGACTGCTGGTGATGCCCTTGAGTAATAAGGATTACCGACCACATGTCCTGCTCTCTTCGATGGACGTTACCGTTATACAACACGGAGCGCCATTCAATCTTGGACTTCACCGCTACAAAGGTGGCGTTTACAGTCCCAACGGGCACAAGTACATTCGTGAATTTGACTGCGAATCGGTTCCACGCACAACCTACCGCGTTGGCGGAGTGATTCTCACAAAAGAGAAGATATTCATTTCCAAGGAGAATCGTATCTTAATCAGATATACTCTGGTTGATGCCCATTCGGCTACCACTCTGCAATTTCGCCCGTTTCTCGCTTTCAGAGACAGTAATGAACTGTGTGTTGAGAACAGCGTGTTGAACGGCAATTGTCCTGAAGTGCAAAACGGTGTTTCAGCTTGCCTTTATGAGGGATATCCTACTCTTTACATGCAATTCAGCCGTAAACCCGAGTGGCACTACGACCCCCATTGGTATAAAGACATTGAATATGTCAAAGATCTCGAACGCGGTGTTCCTTACACCGAGGATCTTTGGGTTCCTGGATATTTCTCCATTCCTATTAAAAAAGGTGAGTCGGTAATTTTCTCGGCCGGAATAGATGAAATTTCGCCTCGGTCTCTAAATAAAATGTATGAAGGCGAAATCGCCAGTCGTACATGTCGCACAAGTTTCTATAACTGCTTGAAAAACTCGGCCAAACAACTGTACCTCGTCGATGGCAAAAAAGAGTATATGCTCTCGGGCTACCCCTGGGGAACAGTACTGGCCCGCAACACATTCATGTCACTGCCTGGTAATACTCTCGCCATTGGACATGCAAAAGACTTCGTCGACATAATGGCGACAGCTTCGGCCGACCTTATCAAGTTCATGGAAACGGGTGAAAAAAGCCAACGCATCCACGGCATCGATCTACCCGACATTCCATTATGGGCACTATGGGCCATACAACAATATGCAAAGATGCAAAGTGATGATGAAGCCCGCCAACTATACGGTGCATTTGTAGCTCAGCTGATCAACTTTATTATTGATGGGAAGCACCCAAACCTCTTCGTTCAAGATAACGGCCTGATTTCAACCGATGGATCCCACATACCCGCTTCGTGGATGAACTCGATGATCGACGGACGCCCCGTTGTTCCACGTTCAGGTCTTCTTGTCGAATTTAACGCTCTTTTATACAACGCTCTGATATTCGGAGCCAAGCTTTTGGCCTATGATACTGCCAACGCTGAACGTTGGCAGGCACATGCCGACAAGATGAAACAACCATTCATCGACACATTCCTTAATGAGAGCGGATATCTCTACGACTATGTCGATGGTGTATATGCCGACCCGTCGGTGCGACCTAACATGGCAATAGCAATCGGTCTTGACAACACTCCTCTCGACCGCCGTCAGCGCAAGGGCGTACTCGATGTTGTCACCCGCGAACTTTTAACTCCTAAAGGACTACGTTCATTATCGCCAAGAAGCTACGGCTATCGCCCGTTCTACCTTGGTTCGCCACGCGACCGCGAACTGGCCCTTCACCAAGGTCCTGCACGCCCTTGGCTCATGGGATTCTATGCCGAGGCCTACCTGCGTGTATTCGGAATGAGCGGTGTCAGCTACATCGACCGAATGTTGATAGGTTTTGAAGACGAGATGTCACAGGGATGTATCGGCTCTCTGTCTCAACTCTATGACGGCAACCCACCGTTCCAAGGACGTGGCGCCATTAGTCATGCCACCAACATCGCCGAAGTACTGCGCACACTCTACACCCTTAAGAAATACAACCAAAAGCCATGAAAGCATTAATGTTCGGGTGGGAATTTCCACCTCACATCCTCGGTGGTCTTGGCACCGCCAGCTACGGTCTCACAAAGGGAATGTGGGAGTGTGGCGACATGGATATTACTTTTGTTATTCCCAAACCATTTGGCGATGAAGACAAGAGCTTTGCCAAAATTATAGGTGCAAGTCAAACACCGGTAGTATGGAAAGATGTCACTTATGACTATGTAGAAAGTCGCATCGGTAAAGTGATGGCTCCCGAAGAATACTTTCGACTTCGTGACCATATTTATGCCGACTTCAACTACATGCGCACCAACGACCTCGGTTGCATCGAATTCTCCGGTCGTTACCCCGACAACCTGCTTGAAGAGATTAACACCTACTCGATAGTGGCCGGCGTAATCGCGCGTACCGAAGAATTTGACGTCATTCATTCCCACGACTGGCTCACCTACCCTGCCGGCATCCACGCCAAACAGGTAACTGGCAAACCACTCGTAATTCACGTTCACGCAACCGACTACGACCGCTCACGTGGAAACGTAAACCCAACGGTGTTTAACATCGAGCGCGATGGCATGATACACGCCGACCATATAATAACCGTCAGCAACCTCACACGCCAAACGGTTATTGAGAAATATGGCATAGATCCGGCCAAAGTTACTACTGTTCATAATGCAGTTGTACCATTGAGCGAGGATCTTTTGAATGCCAAAGCCCCCAAACCCAAGGAGAAAGTCGTTACATTCTTAGGCCGTATCACCATGCAGAAAGGTCCGGAATACTTTGTCGAAGCTGCTGCCAAGGTATTAAAAAATAACCACAACGTGCGCTTCGTCATGGCAGGTAGCGGTGACATGATGGACAAAATGATCACATTGGCTGCTGAACGCGGAATAGCCGATAGGTTCCACTTCCCCGGATTCCAGAAGGGAAAGCAAGTGTATGAAATGCTATCGGCGAGCGATGTATATGTAATGCCTTCCGTTTCAGAACCTTTCGGTATATCGCCTCTCGAAGCTATGCAAATGGGGGTACCATCCATCATTTCAAAACAAAGTGGATGTGCCGAGATACTTGACAACGTAATCAAAACCGATTACTGGGACATTGATGCCATGGCCGATGCCATTAACTCTATCGTGACCAATCAAGCACTTTACGAACAGCTGAAAGAGGACGGCTTGGCCGAAGTGGCCCGCATAACATGGGACAAAGCCGGCAAGAAAGTGATCGACATTTACAACAAGGTTCTCAACCGATAACATTAAAATTCAAAAACACCCACGATATGAAAGCAATTTGTTTTAATTTCCAAATACACCAGCCGTTTCGCCTTAAACGCTATCGTTTCTTCGACATTGGCAACGACCACTACTACTATGATGACTTTGCCAACGACGATATCATAACTCGTGTTGCCGAACGCAGCTACATTCCTGCCGCACGCACCCTCCTGAATCTTATCAACGAGCCGGACAGCAAGTTCCGCTGTTCGATCTCCATTACAGGTGTCGCGTTAGAACAATGCGAACAATACGTTCCCGAACTCATAGACCTGCTCAAACAACTGGCCGCTACAGGTAAAGTGGAATTCACAGCCGAGACTTATGCACATTCGCTCGCCTCGCTTGCCGACCCCGATGAGTTTGCCAATCAGGTAAAAGTTCACAGCGACAAAGTACAGGAACTTTTCGGTGTAACACCTAAAGTATTGCGTAACACTGAACTGATTTATTGTGATGATCTTGCCCCACAAATACTTGCCATGGGCTACAAAGGCGTCATTACTGAAGGAGCAAAACACATCCTGGGATGGAAATCACCCAATTACATTTATACCGCTGCTTCAGCTCCAAAGTTAAAAATGCTTCTTAAAAACTCCAAACTCAGCGATGACATCGCCTCTCGTTTCAATAATTACGATTGGAGTGAGTATCCATTGACAGCCGACAAATACATATCCTGGATTGCCGATACCCCACGCGAAGAGCAAATTTTTGTTCTCTCAATGGGGCTCGAAACATTTGGAGAACTGCAACCTGCTTCTTCAGGAATATTCCAGTTCCTCGAAGCACTGCCACGCTTTGCGGCTGAACGCGGCATCGAATTTGTAACGCCAAGTGAAGCGATATCAAAAATCAAGCCGGTAGGAGAACTAAGCGTCATGCACCCGATCTCAGGGGTCGATGAGGCTCGCGATGTTTCGGCTTGGCTCGGAAACAAACTCCAGAATGAAGCCTTCAACAAGCTATATTCTGTATCAGAACGCGTCAGGCTCTGCGATGACCGCCGTTTGAAACAAGACTGGTATTACCTGCAGGGAAGCGATCACCTTTATTATATGTCGACCAAACACATGGCCGATGGGGCAGCTCACTCTGCTTTCAGTCCTTACGAGACTCCATTCCAAGCCTTCACCAACTACATGAACGTTCTCGCTGACTTTATTGTACGCGTTGAAGAACAGTATCCGCTCTCAATCGAAAACGAAGAACTTAACTCCCTGTTAACCACCATTCGCAATCAAGCCGATGAGATTCAGGTACTGAACAAAGAGTTAGCTTCTGTACGCCGTGACGAGGAACACCGTGACGAGGAACATAGACTACGTGAATCAAAAGCCTCCAAGCCTGCTAAAGCGGCGAAGAAAACATCTACACGCAAAAAGAAGGAAGCATAATCTGCTCATACTTAAAAACTTGATAATGGCTCTTGCGGCCATTTGATTTTAGAGTGTGTTTGAATTTAACTCGTATTAAGATTGAGAGTCAATTTTGAGATAT
>CANOKG010000058.1 GCA_947566655.1 uncultured Muribaculaceae bacterium
ACGTGGAGACATAGGCAACACTTCCAAAATGTATGCACGTAGTTTTTTTGAACACCTTGATGTAGACTCCATCACCGTCGCTCCCTATATGGGAGAAGACAGCGTGACCCCTTTTCTTGGATATGAAGGCAAATGGGTTATCCTCCTTGCTCTCACATCAAACAAGGGTAGCCACGATTTTCAACTTTTCGAAGACAAAAACAATCAGCGCCTCTTTGAAAGAGTTATATTAACAGCACAAAAATGGGCTACGCCCCAGCAATTAATGTTTGTTGTTGGAGCCACACAGGGAAAGCTATTTCAAGACATTCGCGCCATTGCTCCTGACAACTTCCTACTCGTGCCTGGAGTAGGGGCACAAGGCGGCAGCCTCGAAGATGTAGCTCAATATGGCATGACCAACGATTGTGGTCTCCTTGTCAACTCATCGCGCGGTATCATATATGCGTCAAATGGTACTGACTTTGCCCAAGCAGCCGCCCTGGAAGCCCAAAAGCTTTCTGCCGAAATGAGCGACCTACTTCTAAAATATGCAGGCATTTAAAACATTGATGTTTCTCTCAAAATTTTACGGAAATTTTTCTTTATTTTATAAAGGAAATTTTTTACATTTGCACAAAAGTTAAACAAAGACTAAATTATCAACAATATGAAGATTGACAATTACAACTTCGCAGGTAAAAAAGCCATCGTTCGCGTTGACTTTAATGTACCTTTGGACGAAAACGGAAAAGTTACCGATGATACACGCATTCGCGGTGCACTTCCCACTTTGAAGAAAATTCTCGCAAATGGCGGTTCTTTAATCATCATGTCTCACATGGGAAAACCTAAAGGGAAAATCAATCCTAAATTCTCATTAGCTCAGATTAAAGATGATGTAGCTAAAGCTTTAGGTACCGATGTTAAATTCGCTCCCGACTGTGCCAACGCAGCCGAAGCTGCCGCTAACTTAAAACCCGGTGAAGTATTACTTCTTGAGAACCTACGTTTCTATCCCGAAGAAGAAGGCAAACCCGTAGGTATCGACAAAGAAGATCCCGCTTACGAAGCAGCTAAAAAAGAAATGAAAGCACGCCAAAAAGACTTTGCTAAAACTCTTGCTTCATATGCCGACGTTTATGTAAATGACGCTTTCGGAACAGCACATCGCAAACACGCTTCTACAGCAGTCATAGCCGACAACTTCGACTCCGACAACAAAATGCTCGGTTACCTTATGGAAAAAGAAGTACAAGCTGTTGATAATATTCTTAGCGACATCAAACGCCCCTTCACCGCTATTATGGGTGGCTCTAAAGTATCAACCAAAATCGGCATTATCGAAAATCTCATGGATAAGGTTGACAATCTTATCCTGTGTGGCGGCATGACCTACACATTTGCAAAAGCGATGGGAGGAAAAATCGGAACATCAATCTGCGAAGATGACAAACTTGATCTTGCCCTCGACATCATCAAGAAAGCTAAAGAAAAAGGTGTCAACCTCGTTCTCGCTACCGATTGCATTGCAGCCGATGCTTTTGACAACAATGCCAACACCCAAATCTGTTCAGTAATGAATATTCCCGATGGATGGGAAGGTATGGATGCTGGTCCCGAATCTCAAAAGAAATTTGCCGATGCTATTAAAGAAGCTAAAACCATTCTCTGGAATGGCCCTGCAGGTGTTTTTGAATTCGATAATTTCACTGCCGGTTCACGTGCAATAGCCAATGCAATTGTTGAGGCTACCAATAACGGGGCATTCTCACTCGTAGGCGGTGGTGACTCCGTAGCATGCGTAAACAAATTTGGCCTCGCCGACCAAGTTTCATACGTTTCTACCGGTGGCGGTGCTCTTCTCGAAGCAATTGAAGGTAAAATTCTACCCGGTATCGCAGCAATTAAAGGTTAATAACAATTTCCTATAACATTAAATCCCGTCCATTAGAGAGCCTTACATGACTCTCATGTGGCCGGGATTAATTTTTAAACCATTCGATGTATTATTACGACACAGAATTTTGGAACTGGATAGAAACTCATCGACATATAGAACCGATGAAGTTAAGACTGAACTATCGCATAAATAAACCATGGTTTGATGATGCCGTTGCCCAAATAGAAAACGAGCACCGAGCGCGTAACAAATTTAAAAATGCACTTCAAGTCAATCTTTTACCCCGACTTTTCCCTATTCCTCTGTCAATCGAACAGTCAACTACACCATTAATTGCCAACCTACACTACAAACTATCAGGTATAACCAACGATAGGACTTATAGAGTTCTTGACATGACATGCGGTCTCGGACTCGATTCTTCGTACCTTGCACAAAGTGTCAATACGAAATTAACTACTATAGAATTAAATCAACGAATCGCCAATATAGCCCGATTCAATTTTAAAAATCGCCCAAATATTGAAGTTATATGTGGCAATAGTATTCAATACCTTGAGAAATCAACCGAAAAATTTGACCTTATATTTATTGATCCGGCACGTCGCGACATCAACGGTGGTCGAGTGTATAATATTCACGACTGCACACCCGATGTTACAGAAATAATGCCACTGCTAACATCCCGTTCATCTCGCATTATGATAAAAATGTCGCCAATGCTCGATATCACCCAAACTTTAAGAGATCTCCCAAACATCACGTCTATACATGTAATAGATGAAGCCCGAGAATGTCGGGAATTATTGGCTATCATAGATATTAACGTTCAGTTTTACCCTAAATGAAGAAAGCAATGCTTCTTTTCAATTCTCCATGATCAAAGCCAATGATTATCTACTGGAACCGTCACCCGCTCTAATGAAAGCGGCACCGTTTAAATTATTATGCTCGAGTTTCAATATTGATGCAATACACCCTAACACACACCTTTACATAAGCGACCAGATACACCGAGACTTTCCTGGGAAAGCTTATCTCGTCAAAGAAGTAATACCATATACATCAAGTGAGATAAAACGATTAAAGAAAGCAAAACTCGAAGCCGATATAGCTGTCAGAAATTTCAACATCAGTGCTGAATCCCTTAAAAATAGATTAGGGATAAAAAAAAGTGGTAATAAACGTCTGATGGGAATTACAGCCCACGATGATAAGCAATACATCATTATATGTGAAAACATTCAGCGCTTTTGAAAGAATCGAGCTATATTACGCTTATCGTCACGCTCTTTGATCGACTGTCGTTTGTCATACTCTTTCTTACCCTTAGCCACTCCAATAACTAATTTAGCTAAACCGCGATCACTTATATACAATCTAAGTGGAATTATTGAGAAACCGGTAAGTTTTCCATCTTTTTCAAGTTGAGCTATCTCCTTCTTATTCAATAACAATTTTCGATCACGACGTTCAGAATGATTATTGTATGTCCCGTAGAAATATTCTGCAATATACATATTTTTAACCCACACCTCCCCATTATCAACATAACAGAACGTATCAACAAGACTTGCCTTACCAAGCCTTATTGACTTAATTTCTGTACCAGTCAACACAATTCCGGCCGTGTATGTATCTCCTATCGCATAATCATAGGTAGCACGCTTATTCTTAATATTTATTTCTTTAAATTTCATTTTAATACATAACTGTTGAACATCCATATCAACAACTGAGATGGTGCTATAAAACTTGTCGCCGTAGCTAAAAGATACTTTTCTGTATTTTTCAAATCCACATCAAGTATTTTCATTGCCCTCCAAACTATAACCATAACATATATAGGCCATAAGGTGAGTATGGCAAATTCAATTGGCAAAACATTCTGCAATATGGTCTGCACACACAGCAAACTAATGATATAACATACTACTGTTTTTAATATTTCAGGATCAAATACACCGTTACATAAACGAGGCATCCACAGGCTTAGGGAAAACTCCGAAATATAGAATGTTACCCAATATGATACTAATGATACTATTATATGCTGTAAAACCTCAATGAAGCCATAAGCGTCTCTGTACAAAAGCTGAAACATACATGAAACTGAAGCCACAGCTATTACACACGACATTCCTCCGAAAGCCGTTTTTCCATATTCTTTAATATCGTCCCAACCATTATCAGGAGATATCAACAACTGTAATATATTTTTTAGAAACTTCAGCATTTGAATACAAAGATACAAATAAGTATAGGGTAACGCCAAATTTATTTGGCATTAAGCCATATTATAGCTAATTTTGTACTTTGGTAGGCACTATTCATGCCTGCAATACATAAAACAATAAGTTATTTAATTCGACATTAAGTCCTCAAGTTTTACAACCATGCTTAAAGGAATACTTTCTATTTCCGGACGTCCCGGACTATTCAAACTCGTTAATCCCGGCAAGAATATGCTTATAGTTGAAAGCCTTCAAACAGGTCGACGCACCCCGGCCTACGCCCACGACAAAGTAATTTCGCTTGCCGATATTTCTATATATACCGAAAACGATGACGAGCCCTTAGGGAACGTTCTGGAAGCGGTTAAAGCTAAAGTCAACTGTCAACCTGTTGACGTAAAAGCACTCGGCTCAGATGCAAACATCAGAGCATTCTTTGCCGAAGTTCTTCCTAATTTTGATAACGAACGTGTATACACCAACGATATAAAGAAACTTCTTAACTGGTACAATCAACTTATCGCAGCCGGTATCAACAAATTCAAAGAAGAGGAATCTAAAGAAGAATCACAGGAATAATCTGTACAACTGCTATTTGATATGCCATTTGACAAATCCAAAAGTAGATCGTTTGTTTCATTGGGTCAGATCAACATCGATAACCTTGATCAAGAAATGCCCGCCAACTTCTCCGATCTACCAATAATGCCAACTCGCAATCTCGTCCTATTTCCCGATATATCAATACCAATCTCATTAGGTCGAGAGAATTCATTACTAATCGCCCGACTCGCCGAAGAACGAAAAATACCGATTGGCATACTATGCCAGTCTCAACCCGATGTGGAATTTCCAGAAATCCCTTCCAATTTTTTCTCCTACGGTGTAATAGCTGATGTAATCAAAGTTTTGGATTTGCCTGATGACACTCATACAGCTATTGTAAGAGCACGGTCTAAATTTAAAGTTATAGCGGCAGGGCCCGGTTTGACCATGCCCGAAGCTAAAGTTTCAGCCATTGTCAAACCAATAAAGGATACAAAGCCGCGTAAAGATGATAAAGAGTTTGAAGCCCTTGTCGAGGTCATCAAATCAACCACGCTTGGTATTCTTGAGAACATGCCCGGAGTACCTGAGGATATATTGTTTAATATCAAACAAACACAATCCCCCGAATTATTTATCAATTTAATAGCCACTCACCTTCCATTTCCTACCGAAGCCAAGGTCAAACTGCTCTCTAAACATAGACTGAAAGAACGAGCATTTGCCCTCCAGGGTGAACTTTCAGCCATTAGCGAAATGACTGATATAACCAAGAGAATTCAAGAACGAACTCAAGCCCATATCACAGAGCAACAACGCACATCGTTTCTCCTACACCAAATTGATTCCATAAAACAAGAACTCTATGGCGATCAGAATGAATCAACCAAAATTCTTGACCAGGCCCGAAAAGTTCCTTTTCCCGATTCTGCGTACCACCAATTTGTAAAAGAGGTTGAAAAATTAGATCGTTTGAATCCCCAGTCACCCGACTATGCTGTACAATACTCTTATATAGAGACATTAATGGCATTACCTTGGCTTAAGTATGATATTGAAAACGATGACTTTGATAAAGCTCGTCAAATACTCAACAATGATCATTACGGCCTCGAGAAAGTTAAAGACCGCATTCTTGAACAAATTGCCGTGATAATGAACAATTGTGAAGGTAATGCTCCAATACTGTGCCTTGTCGGAGCTCCTGGTGTTGGCAAAACATCACTTGGCCAATCAATTGCAAGAGCAATGGGGCGTCAATATCAGAGAGTCTCTCTCGGCGGACTTCACGATGAGGCTGAAATCAGAGGCCATAGGCGCACATACATAGGAGCAATGCCCGGCCGAATCATGGAAGCCATAAAGAAAGCCGGAACATCAAATCCGGTTTTACTTCTTGATGAAATCGACAAAATTGGTGCCGACTATAAAGGAGACCCTTCGTCAGCACTGCTTGAAGTTCTTGATCCTGAACAAAACTGTCACTTCCACGACAACTATATCGACATTGACTATGATTTGTCTAAAGTTTTGTTCATAGCCACGGCCAACACTCTTTCGACTCTATCTCAACCATTGCTTGATAGAATGGAAATAATTGATATCTCGGGCTACATTATTGAAGAAAAAATCGAGATAACAAAACAGCATCTAATACCCAAATTATTAGATAATAACAAATTGACCGATTCAGAATTGTCATTCTCGCGCCAGGCAATTGCTACAATAATTGAAAAGTATACGTCCGAAAGCGGTGTGCGTCAACTTGAAAAACAACTATCATCAGTTGTTCGTAAAGTTATTTTAAAAAAAATGTGTAAAGAGCAATACCCATCCATTATAAGTCCTGATGATATAATTCAGTTTCTGGGAGCACCTCGATATATGAAAGAACTATACGAGGGCAACCAGTTTGCCGGTGTTGTTACAGGTCTTGCCTGGACGGCAGTTGGCGGTGAAATTCTTTATATAGAAACATCGCTCACTCCCGGAAAAGGAGAGAAACTTAATCTCACCGGAAATTTGGGAAATGTAATGAAAGAATCAGCAATAATTGCTCTTCAATATGTAAAGTCACACGCCAAAAATATCGGTATTAATTCTGAACTATTTGAAAAATACGATATCCACATTCACGTTCCGGAAGGAGCCATACCCAAAGATGGTCCTTCGGCCGGTATTACCATGGTGACATCTATCGTTTCAGCCTTCAAACAAAAACGTGTCAAAGAACGTATTGCCATGACTGGAGAGATTACCCTTCGAGGAAAGGTGCTACCGGTAGGTGGAATTAAAGAAAAGATTCTCGCTGCAAAACGTGCAGGTATCACCGACATCATTCTTTCTGAGGAAAACAGAAAAGACATTGAGGAAATACCTGCAATCTATCTTGAGAATCTTAATTTTCATTTTGTCAACACAATAAATCAGGTTTTAGATATAGCAATCACCGACCAACCGGTGGAAAATGCCATCAAACTATAATTAATGTCACGCATAGACCAAGACACCGTCAACCGCATCCTTGATGCAACCGATATTGTTGATGTAGTTAGCGACTTCGTTAAACTAAAACGACGTGGTGCTAACTACATTGGTTTGTGCCCTTTTCATAATGATCGCACGCCATCTTTCTCCGTTTCAAAAGCCAAAGGACTATGCAAATGTTTCAGCTGTGGAAAAGGTGGTAGTGCCATAGGGTTCTTGATGGAACTCGAACAGCTTTCTTATGTCGATGCATTAAAATATCTCGCTAAAAAATATAATATCGAGATCAAAGAGCACGAAATGACCGATGCCGAAATAGAAGCTAAAACACACAGAGAAAGCATGTTAGCCATAAATAAATTTGCACTTGATCAATTTGAGCATAATCTTATTGATGATCCAGATGGCCAAACCATAGGACTCCCCTATTTTAGAGAACGAGGCATTAGCGACCTCGCCATCAAACGATTTCACTTAGGATATTCACTCGACCGTCGTGATGCTTTGCTAAATAGTGCGAAACAACAGGGATTTAACGAAAAATATCTGATTGAAACCGGACTTTGTATAAAAAATGATCGTGGACAAGTCTATGACCGGTTCAAAGGCAGGGTAATATATCCAATCTTTAGTATATCAGGAAAAGTTGTTGGATTTGGGGGAAGAACACTACGCTCCGACAAATCTATCGCGAAATATGTTAATTCACCTGAGTCAACCATATACAGCAAGAGTAATGAACTTTATGGACTATACCAAGCTAAACAATCAATCGTAAAAAAGAACAAGTGTATACTTGTTGAAGGGTATATGGATGTTATATCTATGTCTCAAAGTGGCATAGATAATGTGGTAGCATCTTCTGGTACAGCATTGACCGATGGGCAAATCAGGCTCATACATAGATTTACTGAAAATGTTACAGTTATTTATGATAGCGATGCCGCCGGTATTAAAGCATCACTTCGAGGCATTGACATGCTACTTGCCGAAGGAATGAAGATAAAAGTTTTGCTGTTACCACAGGGAGAAGACCCCGATTCATTTGCCCAAAGCCATACGACCGAAGAAGTCGAGCAATATATATCCGATCATGAGACCGACTTCATTAGATTTAAAACACACATTCTTTTGGAGGGCGTGGAAAACGATCCTATTAAACGCTCTGAAGTCATTACCGATATTGTCAAATCTATATCGGTAATTCCTGATAATATAACCCGAACGGTTTATATTGGTGAATGCAGTCGTTTGTTAAATATTGATGAAACGGTTCTAAAACTTGAAGTCGAAAAAGCGACTGCTCGCCAACGTGAAACTTATAAATACAACGAGCCCCAAAGTCAACGTAAAGAAACACCTGTTGTCCAAGATCTGACCGTAGATTCTAAAAACGCTGAAGTTAAAACCAATACAGCTGATATATTATTAGACAACTGTGAACGTGAGCTACTAAAATACGCTATAAAATATGGTGCTACAACTCTTTGCGATGCCATAGATGAAAACGGAGACCCAATTCCAATGTCGGTTCTTGAATATATTTCCGAAGAACTCAATATTGACAATATCGACTGGATTAATCCTTTACATAAGAAAATATTCAGCGATGCCTTAAAACTCTTTCACCAATCATGGATTGCCGACAAAGAACGACACCTCATGAAAATACAGGAAGAACGAGAAGAAATATGGAACAACGGGGTAGCCAACATAAAGGCAACCGCTGCCAATATGGCCGACATAAAAAAACAAGAAATTTCGCTTAAGGAAAAATGCGATCAATTCATCATTGATCAGATGAATAATTTCTCAAATGATTATCTTGACCTACGCTTAGCGTCTTCACCCGACCCGGCCATCAGGCAGTTAACGGTTGATCTCGTTAGCGAACGCCATCAGCTAAGCAAAGTCCACACTAAATATAGCCATATTGAAACAGAACAAGATCGATTAGTAGATCTTGTACCTAAAGCAATTGCAAGTGTTAAAGATGCCCACTTAGCGATAATGCTTAAACGACAAAAAGAATTACTTTCAAAACTTGATACCACTGCTGTTGACTACACCACCCAACTCTCAGCTATATTGAAAAACATAGATAAATATACACGGTTAAGAATGGATCTGGCGCGTGATCTTGGAGAAAGAGTCATCGTGCCTCGGCGCTAAATCATGACAATAAGCCACATTCAAATGTGAATATAGCTGAATTTTAGATAATAATTAGTACCTTTGTACTTGATTACAAAAAGCTAAAATATGGGATTTTTTAATAGACTATTCTCCAAAGAAAAGAAAGAAACTCTTGACAGCGGTCTTGAACGCACTAAAAAAGGATTTTTTGCCAAACTCACACATGCGGTAGCCGGAAAATCTAAAATTGACGATGACGTTTTAGACAATCTTGAAGAGGCTTTCATAACATCAGATGTTGGAGTAGATACAACCCTGCGCATTATTGACCGCATCCAAAATCGTGTTTCACGCGATAAATATGTCGGCACTGAAGAACTTAACAACCTACTTTGCGAGGAAATATGCACTATGCTTGCAGAGAATGACACCGATGAGAATTTAGATGATTTCGAAATACCAAAATCATCCAATCCTCATGTTATAATGGTAGTCGGAGTAAACGGGGTTGGCAAAACTACAACCATAGGAAAGCTCGCCCATCAATTTAAAGCTGCCGGCAACAAAGTCATGCTTGGAGCAGCTGACACTTTCCGTGCAGCTGCAATTGAGCAACTTGAAGAATGGGGACACCGTGCCGATGTACCGGTAATAAAGCAAAAATTAGGTTCCGATCCCGCAGCTGTTGCTTTCGACACATTACAATCTGCAAAAGCCAACAATGTCGATGTTGTAATTATTGATACTGCAGGACGCCTGCACAATAAGAAAGGGCTTATGGACGAATTGACTAAAATTAAAGATGTCATGAAAAAGGTTATTCCCGACGCGCCCCACGAAGTTCTTCTCGTACTTGACGGATCAACCGGTCAAAATGCATTTGAACAAGCTAAACAATTTGTCGCAGCAACAAAAGTTAGCCAGCTCGCGGTAACAAAACTCGATGGCACGGCCAAAGGAGGTGTCGTTATCGGGATTAGCGACCAATTCAAGATACCGGTAAAATACATTGGTTTAGGTGAAAAAATAACCGACTTGCAAGTCTTTAATAAAGAGGAATTTGTTCGTTCTCTTTTCACCAATAATTAAATATATAGTTTTAGGGTACTTTTGTTCCACGCCAATTAGAATCGGAATACAATATGAATATAAGCATACCCTTAAACTTATCACTATATCCAAATAAACGCTATAATGACTCGTTCTAAACGTGTTAATATTATAACTCTCGGTTGCTCCAAAAATTTAGTAGACACTGAACGTACACTTTCGATGCTTTCAAAACGTGGGTTCAATGCGGTGCATCAACAGCCGGTAAAAAAAGGCGATATAATAGTAATCAATACATGTGGCTTTATTGGTGACGCCAAAGAGGAGTCAATCAACACCATTCTTGAATATCTTCAAGGTAAGAAAAACAATAAAATTGAAAAGGTATATGTGATGGGATGCTTATCTCAACGCTATAAAGCCGATCTTGAGAAAGAACTACCCGAAGTTGACCAATGGTATGGTAAATTTGATTTCACTAATCTTGTCAATGATCTAACCGGATATAAAAATAATGATCTCTTATCTTTTGATCGCACTCTTACTACCCCACCCCATTACGCATACCTAAAAATTGCCGAGGGCTGCAACCGATTCTGCGCTTTTTGTGCCATACCTCTTATAACAGGCCGTTTCAAATCTCGAACTATAAATAGTCTATGCGATGAGGTCAAAATACTGGTTGACAAAGGCGTCAAAGAATTCAATGTAATAGCTCAGGATCTTTCAAGCTACGGTATGGATATCTCCGGACACATGCAGTTACCAGAACTTATAGACAATATCGCTAACATTAATGGAGTAGAATGGATCAGACTTCACTATGCCTATCCAGCACAATTCCCTATGGAAATAATGGATGTTATGGCATCACGTGATAATGTTTGTAAGTATTTGGATATAGCACTCCAACACTCCAATAACACGATTTTATCTAACATGAGACGTCACATAACCACCGAAGAAACCTACTCTCTTATTCAAGAAATGAGACATCGTGTACCGAATCTTCACCTACGCACTACACTTATGACTGGATTCCCCGGAGAAGGCGAGAGAGAATTTGAAGAACTTTTAAACTTCGTCAAAGATATCAAATTTGAAAGAATGGGAGCATTTGCTTACTGCGAGGAAGATGACACCTTTGCTGCAAGGCACCTCAAAGATAACATCCCCTACGAAATCAAACAAGAAAGGCTCAATCGGCTTATGAATCTTCAAGAAGAAATTTCAAATGACATTCAACAATCTAAAATCGGATCCACATACAAAGTGATAATTGATCGCGAGGAAGAAGACTTCTTCATAGGACGAACACAATGGGACTCGCCCGAAGTTGATCCTGAAGTATTAATCTCAAAAGAAAAGTTCTTGGCTTCTGGATCTTTCCAAAATGTTCTGATAACCGATGCTCAGCCGTTTGATTTATTCGGAAAAGCATTATAATTATTTTTACACTTAACAAGCCTCTAATAGGTACTATAATCGGCCAATATGGCTAATACTCTTAAAATAATTATCTCCGACAATCTTTTAGAGTATGTCAAGACCAAACTGTATTGATAAATATATCGACTCATCTTGCTATCTAGCAGCAAACAAGGCTTTAGACTTTAAAACATCATTTGCCCTTTTCCTTTGGCCTGGCGAACCACTCGACAAAGCCCACTTCATTGCCAATATCAATGAATTAGAACCTATAAACGACCTCACTTTTGATATTGGCTTTTGGAACCAACCATCAGAAAAGCGCATTTCGATATATAATACAATCACTGCAACCGACTATCTCAATTTAAATTTACATAAAAACAAACAAAATCACTGCTATACATCAATAGATACC
>CANOKG010000059.1 GCA_947566655.1 uncultured Muribaculaceae bacterium
CTCTAACCGTAACCCCCGACAATGATTTTTCTACAAGTGCATCCCGAAGCTTGCGTCCGGTCTGATCATTATTAATAATGTAATACTGTATATTGATATAATCGGAAGCTTGGGATATATCGTTAAGTAGCGCTTCCATCTTATCAGCTCCATTGTTATAAAGCGTTGCATTGTTGTTGCTATAATACATGGCACCGCTAAGCGTGTGGCCAAGTCTTATTATGCTCTTGGTTGATTCGGAGTAGGGGAGACGCGAAAAATCTATATGTCGTTGACTTTCGCGGCGTTTTAGTTTTCGGCGGTTACGGCGCGATATTATGCGCTTGTTTTTAATGTTGCGGCCGAATACTACATATAATAATAGACCTAAGGCCGGAAGCGCCAATAAAACGGTTACCCATGCCAGTGATTTTACAGGGTTGCGGTTTTCAGACACGATCACACCGACAATACTGATGATTGTCAAGGCGTAGGCAACTGTGAGAAACCAGTATATCCACGTCAAGTTAATGTATTGTGAAAGAAAATCGGTCACGGCATTCAAAGTAGAAGATTTTATAATAAATTCAGTGTGTGTTAAATCAAACACCCTCGCGTTAAAGCGTAGTTTAAGATAGTCGCTTAAACGGCTCTAAAATTACAAAAAATAATTGGTCTAATTGCCAATATATTGCAAAAAAATGGCTACCTTTGCACGATAAAATGTTTGATTGCCATGTTTGTAAATGGCAATTGATTGAAAAACAGGTTTTTAATATATTATGATTAAGATTACATTTCCCGACGGTGGCGTCAAAGAGTTTGAAAATGGTGTGACTCCTCTGGCCGTTGCCGAAGGTTTGAGCCCGCGCTTGGCTCGTGAGGTACTTGTTGCTGAGGTGAATGGTGAGGCATGGGATCTTACCCGTCCAATCAATTCTGATGCAACCCTGAAACTGTATAAGTGGGAAGATCCAGAGGGTAAACATGCCTTTTGGCATAGTTCCGCTCACCTTTTGGCTGAGGCTTTACAACAACTATATCCCGGTGTCAAGTTTGGAATCGGTCCGGCTATCGAAAATGGTTTTTACTATGATATAGATCCGGGTGAGCATCAGCTCACAGCCGCTGATTTTGCAAAGATCGAGGCTAAAATGCTTGAACTTGCTCAGCGTCACGAAACCATAACCCGTTGTGACATCAGTAAGGAGGATGCACTGAAGGCATTTGGAGGACGTGGTGAGGATTATAAATGTGAGTTGATCAGTGAACTTGAAGATGGTCACATCACAACCTATTCACAAGGTGATTTCACCGACCTTTGCCGTGGACCTCATCTTCCCGATACTTCGGCCATCAAAGCCGTGAAAATAACCTCACTTGCCGGTGCATATTGGAGAGGTGACGAAAAACGTAACCAATTGGTGCGTGTCTATGGCATTACTTTCCCTAAAAAGAAGATGCTTGACGAGTATATAGCCTTGATGGAAGAGGCTAAAAAGCGTGATCACCGCAAGCTCGGTAAAGAGATGGAGCTCTTTGCGTTCTCGGCCAATGTAGGTGCAGGACTACCGTTGTGGTTGCCCAAAGGTGCGGCTCTTCGTGACCGTCTCGAACAGTTCCTGCGTAAAATCCAGAAGAAATATGGTTATTTACAGGTAATTACTCCCCATATCGGTAACAAGAATCTTTATGTTACATCGGGACACTATGCTAAGTATGGTAAGGATTCGTTCCAGCCTATACATACTCCCGAGGAGGGAGAGGAGTATCTGTTGAAACCGATGAACTGTCCTCACCATTGTGAAATATTCCGCTCTTATCCACGCTCCTACCGCGATCTGCCTATGCGTTTGGCCGAGTTTGGAACAGTGTATCGTTATGAACAGAGTGGCGAGTTGCACGGACTGACTCGAGTTCGTGGTTTCACGCAGGATGATGCCCACATATTCTGTGCTCCAGATCAAATCAAGGCCGAGTTCCTGAAGGTGATGGATATTATATTCTACATTTTCAACGCGTTGAAGTTTGAAAACTTTGAGGCTCAGATATCGTTGCGCGATCCAAATAACAAAGAAAAATACATCGGTACCGATGAAAATTGGCACTTAGCCGAAAATGCCATAATTGAAGCCTGTGCCGAGAAAGGTTTGAAAGCACGTACAGAACTTGGCGAGGCTGCATTCTACGGACCTAAGCTCGACTTTATGGTTAAAGATGCGATAGGCCGACGTTGGCAACTTGGCACAATCCAGGTTGATTACAATTTGCCGGAGCGTTTCCAACTGGAATATACCGGAGCTGATAACCAGAAACACCGTCCGGTAATGATTCACCGTGCACCGTTTGGGTCAATGGAGCGTTTTGTTGCTGTTCTTTTGGAGCACACAGCCGGTAAATTCCCACTGTGGCTCGCACCACAGCAGGCTGTGATACTTCCAATCAGCGAGAAGTTTAACGACTATGCCCGTGAAGTTCAGCGCCAATTAGAGGAAGCTGACGTGAGAGTGGAAGTTGATGACCGCAACGAGAAAATTGGAAAGAAAATTCGTGACAATGAGCTGAAGCGAGTACCTTATATGTTGATTGTAGGTGAAAAAGAAGCTCAGGAAGGCGAAGTTTCAGTAAGAAAACAGGGCGAAGGTGATAAAGGTTCGATGAAAATTGCTACCTTTGCAGCCGAGTTGAACAATGAGGTCAACAAAATGATTAATCAATAATAACCCCTTGATGGAGAAAAAGAACAATTTCACCCCCGGCGCACAGCGCCCCAACAATAATGCCGGACAGCGTCCTATGGGAGCCGGCGCATCACAGCGACCCGCTAATGCCGGCATGGCACAACGCCGTGGACCCCAACCACCATCGAAGGAAAAAGATCCGCACAACATCAATGAGCGCATACGGGCTCGTGAAGTGCGTCTTGTCGGTGATAATGTTGAGAATGGAATTTATTCTATCCACGATGCTATCAAGCTCGCCGATGAGTTGGAACTTGACCTTGTAGAAATTTCACCCAATGCAGCGCCTCCTGTTTGCAAGATATTGGATTACCAAAAGTTCCTGTATCAACAGAAAAAGAAACAGAAGGAGCAGAAGGCTAAACAAGCTAAAGTCACAGTCAAGGAAATTAGATTCGGACCTCAAACCGATGACCATGATTATAACTTTAAGTTGAAACATGCCATTGGCTTCTTGCAGGAAGGTGCAAAGGTGAAGGCTTATGTATTCTTCAAAGGCCGTTCTATCCTGTTTAAAGAACAAGGTGAAGTTTTATTGCTTCGTTTTGCTCAGGATATTGAGGATTATGGCAAAGTTGAACAGATGCCTGTTCTTGAGGGAAAACGAATGATCATGATGCTTTCACCAAAGAAAAAGTAAAAAACTGATTGGTGTCGCGAGTCGGCATGCAAGCAGATAACTCGAATTAATAATTACTAAACAAACAAAAATGCCAAAGATTAAAACTAATTCCGGTGCCAAAAAGAGGTTCGCCCTTACCGGATCAGGAAAGATCAAGAGAAAACATGCGTTCAAGAGCCACATCTTGACCAAGAAAACTAAAAAGCAAAAACGTAACCTGACCCACTTCTCGACGGTTGCACGCGTAGACGAGGCCAATGTCAAGGCATTGCTTGGCATCAGATAATCTCCTGAAGAGATTCACGCTGCTTAATTTAAGTTTTCTCGATTTTAATTCGTGATTTTATTACATTTTATTAACCGGGTGTTCAGCTAAAAAGAGTTGTCCACTTAATGGGATACCGCTAACACTCAAAAAACGTAAAAAAAATGCCAAGATCAGTCAATCATGTAGCTTCAAGAGCTCGTCGTAAGAAAATTTTGAAACTTACCCGTGGTTACTACGGATGCCGTCGTAATGTATGGACCGTAGCCAAGAACACTTGGGAAAAGGGTCTTACCTATGCCTACCGTGACCGTAAGGATAAGAAGGCCAACTTCCGTGCACTGTGGATACAGCGTATCAACGCTGCAGCACGTCAGGAGGATCTCTCTTACTCTAAGCTCATGGGTCTCATCCATAAGGCCGGTATTCAGATTAACCGCAAAGTGCTCGCCGACCTCGCTCTTAACAATCCTGCAGCTTTTAAAGCAGTAGTAGAGAAAGTTAAGAACGCATAAGCCTTTCTAAGCTACAACACAAACTGTGTCCCGGCTATTTATTTAGCGTGGGACACTTTTTTTGTGTCATAATTCCTGTGAATTTGTTCGTCGTTTGGTGTATAAGTTGTAAATTTGTGGGTTAGAACTGTTTTATTATGAAATTTGAACTTACATCCGCGTATAATCCTACTGGTGACCAACCGCAGGCAATCGACCAGCTTGTGAAGGGACTCGACGAGGGACTTCCGGCCCAGACGCTTTTGGGAGTCACCGGTTCGGGCAAGACCTTCACTATGGCCAATGTCATAGCGAGAGTAAACAGGCCCACGTTGATACTCAGTCATAACAAAACGTTGGCTGCCCAGTTATATAGTGAGTTCAAGAACTTCTTTCCCAATAATTCGGTTCAGTATTTTGTCTCTTATTACGATTACTACCAGCCCGAGGCCTATATTCCATCGGTCGACAAATATATTGAGAAAGACCTGATGATTAATGACGAGATAGATCGTTTGCGGTTACAAGCCACACAAGCATTGTTGTCGGGGCGTAGGGATGTTATAGTGGTAAGTTCGGTTTCATGCCTGTATGGAATAGGTAATCCCGAGGATTTTTATGAAAATGTGACCGAAGTGAGGGTAGGACAGAAGATAGCGCGTAATGCCTTTTTGAGACAATTATCCAACGCGATGTACAGTCGAAATGAACTTGATTGTCCGCGTGGCACATTTAAAGTCAAAGGTGATACAGTAGATGTTCATTTGGCCTACGAGGATTCTGTGGTCAGAGTAACTTTTTGGGGAGATGAAATCTGTGAGATCTATCTTATAGATGACTTGACGGGAGTGAAACTTCCACAGGAAAATTTCAATATATATCCGGCCAATATATTTGTTACTTCGCCCGAACGTACAGCCGGAGCTATAGCCAGCATTCAACTTGATTTAGGGCAGCAGGTGGAATTTTTTAACAAAGAGGCTTATCCCGACCGGGCATCGCGCATCTATGAGCGGGTGACTTATGATGTGGAGATGATGAAAGAAGTGGGGCATTGTCCCGGAATTGAAAACTACAGCCGATATTTTGACGGGCGTAGCCCCGGCATGAGACCATTCTGTCTTCTTGACTATTTCCCTAAGGACTTTCTGACGATCATAGACGAAAGCCATGTGACATTGCCTCAGGTTCGCGCCATGTTTGGAGGTGATCAGGCCCGCAAGCTTAATCTTGTGGAATATGGCTTCAGATTACCTGCGGCTATGGATAACCGTCCATTGAAATTTGAAGAATTTGAATCGCTGACCCATCAGATGATCTATGTAAGTGCGACACCGGCCGACTATGAGCTGCAACGCAGCGAGGGTGTGGTAGTGGAGCAATTGATCAGGCCAACCGGATTGTTGGATCCGGAAATAGAGGTGAGAGGATCAATGAATCAGGTTGACGATCTTCTCGAAGAGATACGTGTTTGTCGGGAGCGTGATGAACGAGTGTTGGTGACTACGTTGACAAAGCGTATGGCCGAGGAGCTTAACGACTACCTGCAACGCATGGATGTAAAGACCGCCTATATACATAGTGATGTTGATACATTGGAGCGAATAAGGATTCTTGATGATTTGCGTGCCGGAACTTATGATGTTCTTATAGGTGTTAACTTGTTGAGAGAGGGACTGGATCTTCCCGAAGTTTCGTTGGTCGCTATTTTGGATGCCGACAAGGAGGGATTTCTTCGGTCACACCGTTCGTTGACTCAGACTGTTGGACGCGCAGCGCGCAATCTTAACGGGCGTGTTATAATGTATGCTGATAAGATAACCGACAGCATGAGACAAACTATCGAGGAGACGGAGCGGCGTCGTGCAATACAAATGAAGTATAATGAGGAACATGGAATTATTCCTCAGGCTATCGTCAAAGCACGAACGCCTATCATCGGTGTTGATGGTGAATCGACGTCTTCATCGCTCAGCATGTCATCTCAGCAGGTTAAGAAACCTAAACGTTCGACAACTATGGCTTATAGTGAGGATTTGGATACAAAACCGGTTGATATTGCCGCCGATCCTATAATTCCATATATGACTCGTGAAGAACTCGAACGAAGTATCGCTAAACTTAAAGACTCTATGGTTAAGGCTGCCAAGAATATGGAATTTATGGAGGCAGCCCGGCTACGTGATGAGATATTGAAGAGTGAGGAATATTTAAAAGAAAAGTTTAATGCCTGATATTAATAATGGCATATTGGATAGAATAAATGTATCAGACCCGAAGCGTTGGTTACCTACCTCGGTAAAAGAGATGCGTCAACGCGGTTGGGACAGTGTTGATGTAGTTTTGTTTACGGGTGATGCATATGTTGATCATCCATCGTTTGGCGCGGCTGTTCTCGGACGTGTACTCGAGTCTCATGGCTATAAAGTCGCTATTGTTCCACAACCCAATTGGCGCGATGATCTGAGGGATTTCAAAAAGTTTGGTCGTCCCCGGCTTTTCTTTGGAGTGTCGGCCGGAGCAATGGATTCCATGGTCAACCATTACACGGCTGCACGTCGTCGTCGAAGCGATGATGCATATACTCCCGATGCACGTCATGGCATGCGTCCCGATTATCCGACAATCGTCTATAGTAATATTTTGAAGGATCTTTTCCCTGATGTGCCTGTTATTGCCGGTGGTATCGAAGCTTCCATGAGACGTTTATCTCACTATGACTATTGGCAGGATCGACTTAGAGCATCATTGATGGCCGATACCAAGGCCGATTTGATAATATACGGAATGGGTGAGCGGTCGATAGTGGAAGTGGCGCGAGGAATCGAGCAAGGAATGTCAATTGATGAACTCGCGAGGCTCCCTCAAATGGTTTCACGAGTGCCGGTTGATCAACTTCCTGAGGCCGATGCCGATAACATTATTCTGCATCCATATTCAGAGTGTCTAAAGGATAAGGCAAAGCAAGCCGCCAACTTCAAGCATATCGAGCAACAAAGCAATCGTTATCACGGAGCTACCTTATGGCAGTCCCACGGCAAATGGGCTGTTAAGGTCACTCCGATGTATGAACCCATGACAACTGAGCAGATCGATGCCTCGTTTGACTTGCCATACACCCGATTACCTCATCCTCGTTACAAAGGAAAGCGAATTCCAGCCTTCGATATGATAAAATTTTCGGTCAACATGCACCGCGGTTGTTTTGGAGGATGTGCTTTCTGTACAATATCGGCCCATCAAGGCAAGTTTATAGCTTCGCGTAGTGAAGACTCTATACTACGGGAAGTGAAAGCTTTGACTCAAATGCCCGATTTCAAGGGGTATGTCAGTGATCTCGGTGGACCGTCGGCCAACATGTATGGAATGGGGGGACATGATGAGTCTAAATGTGAGAAATGTCTTCGTCCATCGTGTCTTCATCCTAAAGTATGCCCTAATCTTGATACCGATCATTCAAGATTGTTGAATTTGTATCATAAAGTGGATGCTATTCCAGGTGTTAAAAAATCATTCATAGGAAGTGGCGTTCGCTACGACCTGTCGATGCACACTAATGGTGATAAGCGACATGATCAGGCCAATATGGAATATAACAGGGAATTGATTGCACGTCATGTTTCGGGACGTCTACAAGTGGCTCCTGAACATACCGAGGATCATGTTCTGATGTTGATGAGAAAGCCATCGTTTGATCTTTTCAACGATTTTAAGAAAATTTTTGATGATGTAAATAGGTCTGAAAATATAAATCAACAACTTATACCTTATTTCATATCAAGTCATCCGGGTTGTCACGAAGTGGATATGGCCGAACTGGCTGTGAAGACACGAGATATGAACATGCATCTCGAACAGGTTCAGGATTTCACTCCAACACCAATGACACTTGCTACAGAAATCTACTACACGGGAATACACCCCTATACCGGTGAAAAAGTATTTACAGCCACTACTGCCGAGATGAAGCAGGCCCAGCGACAATTTTTCTTTTGGTATGATCCGGCCTATAGGGAAGGTATTGTGAAATCGCTGAAACGGTTGCATCGGCCCGATTTACAGGCGCGTCTATTTCCCGGAGGTTTGGGATACATACCCAAGGTGGCTCGGCCATTTGGAGATAGGAAGGCCAATTCACAGACGTCACGATTCAGAAACGAAAATAATAGTAAATTATCACATAAACGTAGAAAATGAACCTTTTTAAAACAACACTAACAACTATGTCGGCAGCTGTGATCACACTTAGTGGGTGTGGTTCGTCTGATGCTCAGAAAGACGATGCTGACATTATCGACCGTCGGGACGTGGAAATTACCGATGGATTGTTTACAATTGAGGCTCTTGAAGCGCTGGGCCGGGTCAGTTCTCCGGTCGTTTCACCCGACGGTACCAAGGTGCTATACTCTGTGAGCTATGAGAGCGTTGAACAGAACAAGAGTAATGCAGATCTCTATGTGATGAATATCGATGGTAGTGATGTCAAGCGTTTGACCCGAACCAAAGGTAGTGAGAGCTCTGCAATGTGGCTCGATGGCGGCAATAAAATAGCTTATATAGCCGGTCATGAGGGTAAACCTCAGCTTTGGGTAATGAATGCCGATGGCACAGGTGCTCGTGTGGCATCGAATCTCGAAAATGGAATTGCCGGATTCTTGTTTTCGCCCGATGAAAAGCAGGTATTGCTTATTTCTACCGTAAAGTATGGCCGCACAGCACAGGATGTTTATCCCGATCTCCCAAAAGCTAATGCACGCATCGTTGATGACCTGATGTATAAACATTGGGATGAATGGGTGGTTGAGATTCCTCATCCATTCCTTGCAAAATGGGATGGTAAAAATGCAACCGGAGCCAAGGATGTAATGGCCGATGAGCCATTTGAAAGCCCGATGAAACCTTTTGGTGGAGTTGAGTCTTTTGCGTGGGCCCCTGATAGTAAATCGTTTGTTTACGTGTCGCGAAAGAAAACCGGTTTGGAGTATGCAATCTCAACCGATTCCAATCTCTATCTTTATGAGATTGCCGATGGCAAGACCACATGTTTGACCGAAGGTATGATGGGCTATGACACCGCGCCTCTGTTTAGCCCCGATGGATCTAAGCTTGCTTGGCTTAGTATGGAACATGATGGATATGAAAGCGACAAAAACCGCATATTCACTCTTGACATGTCGACCGGCGTGAAAACCGATCTTACTGCCGATTGGGATTACACCGTAGATCAGATAGCGTGGCGTCCTGATGGCAAATCAATCTATTTTATAGCACCTAAGGATGGTGTCACACCTATATTCAATATTGATGTTGAAAGCCATAATGTAAAGGTTGTAGCAGATGGTGTATATGACTATGCCGCACTTGTGCCTGCCGGTAACGATTGTCTCGTTACTCTACGTCATTCTATGATAGCCCCAAATGAGATCTATTCGGTCAATACGACAAATAGCGAAGTGAGTCAACTTTCAAATGTCAATACTGAGTTGTTGTCAAAAATAGAGATGCCGCGTGTAGAGTTACGTCAGGTCCCTACCACTGACGGTAAATTGATGGCTACGTGGGTCCTGTATCCACCTAAGTTTGATGCTAATCGTCAATATCCTGCAATTCTGTACTGTCAAGGAGGCCCACAGTCGGCTGTCAGTCAAGCTTGGAGTTATCGTTGGAACTTTGCTCTGATGGCATCGAATGGTTACATTGTAATAGCACCCAACCGTCGTGGACTTCCCGGTTTTGGTACTGAGTGGAACGCCCAGATATCTAAAGATTATCCCGGCCAAAACATGCGTGACTATTTGAGCGCAGTCGATTATATGAAACAGGAACCCTATGTTGATGGCAAACATATCGGTGCTGTAGGAGCCAGTTATGGCGGTTTCTCAGTATACTGGCTTGCCGGTAATCACGATGGCCGTTTTGCCGCTTTGATTGCACATGCCGGAATATTTAACATGGAAGCCCAATATTTGCAGACTGAAGAGATGTGGTTTGCCAATTGGGATATGGGAGGAGCTCCATGGGAGAAAGATAATGCAGCGGCTCAGCGCACGTTTGAAATGTCTCCCCATAAGTTTGTTGACCGTTGGACAACGCCTATTCTTGTTACACATGGAGAGTATGACTACCGTATTCTGTCATCACAGGGCGAGATGGCTTTCAATGCGGCCCGCCTACGTGGTGTACCGGCCGAAATGGTGATCTTCCCAGAGGAAAACCATTGGATTCTGAAGCCTCAAAATGCAGTATTGTGGCAACGTGTGTTCTTCCGCTGGCTCGATCGCTGGTTGAAACCTGCTGCCGATGAGGACCAATCTGATGCAGTCGAACAATAATGTCACGTGCCCAACTGAAAAAAGAATTGTCTAACCTCACAGCTCCACAGCTTGTCGAGGTTATACTTGAGGCTTATAGTGCAAAGGTCGAGATTAAGGAGTATTTTGAATACTTCCTTAATCCCGATCCCAAAAAACTTCTTGAAAAGACTATAGTTAACCTCTCTAAAGAATTTAAAAAGGTGAAGCATGCTACTTTTAAAGGTAGAGTTTCGGTTATCAATAAGGAGGTTAAAAATTTTGATTCTCACCAACCGGGTCTTGATTATGAGATCAAATTAAGGAAAATTCTTTTGAATACCTTCAAGCAAGTTACATGGTTTCACTATGTCGCAGACAGTCACCTCAATATGATAGAGAAGCTTACTGGGTCATTGCTTGGACTTGCCGATCGTGCCGAGCAGTTTAACTCGGTTAACGAGTGGCTCTTGACCATCAGCAAAAAGGACAGTGACTATGTTTCAAAGGAGTTTCATAATGCTGTAAGCCGAGGTATCTATAACTATAAATCGATAAATACTATAACTAAAAATTAAATATTATGTTAAACAAAGAAATTGAAGCAGCGTTTAACGCTCAGATCAATGCCGAATTTTGGTCGGCTTATCTCTATCTCTCAATGTCAATGCATTTTGCCCATGAGGGTTTTGCCGGTATAGCCAACTGGTTTGCTGTTCAGTTTAAAGAGGAGCAAGATCATGCTACTATCATGATGAATTATGTTAATTCGCGTGGTGGTAAAGTGATTTTAGAGCCTATAGCTGCCGTAGATACAGAGTGGAATGCTCCTATTGATGCTTTCAATCACACTCTGTTGCACGAAAATAAAGTTACCTCACTGATCAACGATCTCTATGCCTTGGCTACCGAGAAGAAAGACTATGCAACCCAGTCTATGTTGAAATGGTTTATTGACGAGCAGGTTGAAGAAGAGGAGACAGCCGGCGAATATATCAATACGCTTAAGAAAATCGGTGATAATGGCTATGGACTCTATATGTTTGACAAAGAGCTTGCTGCCCGCACATACACAACACCGGCTCCCCTCGCCAATAAAAACTGATTTCAGGAGAATCTTGGTTGAATCGTATGGGAAAATTGTGAAGTCATTTAGAGCCTGTCTGGTTTTAACTCGTATTAAGATCGAGTGTCAATTTTATGTGAATTTTAAATTGTGAAGAAGGAACGTAGCGAGCTACGTGACTGATGAATAATCTAAAATTCGCCAAAATTGGCCTCGAGATTAATGCGAAACTAATACTTTAAAATCCTTCATTCGATAATATAATCATTTTAGTGTGTTAAAACCAGACAGGCTCTTAGACTTCACGCGTTATGATTCAGATTTCCATCAATTGCTACCCTCTGTCTCTATAGGCAGGGGTAGCTTTGTTTTTGCTGTGATTTTATTGATACTATGGATTAGTTGTCCCTTTTGGTCCTTTTTGGCCACGAAAGGGCGTAAAAAGTGTAAAAAAATATAAAACACATGAAT
>CANOKG010000060.1 GCA_947566655.1 uncultured Muribaculaceae bacterium
TCATCGCCCTCAACAAGCGCGAGGCTGTGGTTAACATCGGCTACAAGAGCGACGGTATTATCCCCATGAACGAATTCCGCTACAACCCCGACATCAAGGTAGGCGACGTAGTTGAAGTGTTCATCGAAAACCAAGAAGACAAAAAAGGCCAGCTCATCCTTTCTCACCGCAAGGCCCGCGCATCTCGCTCTTGGGAGCGCGTTAACGAGGCCCTCAACAACGATGAGATCATCAAGGGCTACATCAAGTGCCGCACCAAAGGCGGTATGATCGTTGATGTATTCGGCATCGAGGCCTTCCTTCCCGGTTCACAAATCGACGTTAAACCCATTCGCGACTACGATATCTTCGTAGGCAAGACCATGGAATTCAAAGTCGTTAAAATCAACGAGGAATTCAAGAATGTTGTCGTTTCACACAAAGCCCTCATCGAGGCTGAGCTCGAGCAGCAAAAGCGTGAAATCATCGCTAAGCTCGAGAAAGGTCAGGTTCTCGAAGGAACCGTCAAGAACATCACCACCTACGGTGTATTCATTGACTTGGGCGGTGTCGACGGCCTTATCCACATCACCGACCTTTCTTGGGGCCGCGTAAGCCATCCCGAGGAAGTCGTTCAACTCGACCAGAAACTCAATGTCGTTATCCTTGACTTCGATGACGAGAAGAAGCGTATCGCTCTCGGTCTTAAGCAACTCCAGCCCCATCCATGGGACGCCCTCAGCGCCGACCTCAAAGTTGGTGACAAAGTCACAGGTAAAGTTGTTGTCATGGCCGACTACGGTGCATTTGTCGAAATCGCTCCCGGCGTAGAAGGCCTTATCCACGTCAGCGAGATGTCTTGGAGCCAGCACCTGCGTTCAGCTCAGGACTTCATGAAAGTTGGCGACGAAATCGAGGCTGTTGTTCTCACTCTCGACCGCGAGGACCGCAAGATGAGCCTCGGCATCAAGCAGCTCAAAGCCGATCCTTGGGAAGACATCGAGGTTAAATACCCCATCGGCAGCAAGCACACTGCCAAGGTTCGCAACTTCACCAACTTCGGTGTATTTGTTGAAATCGAAGAAGGTGTTGATGGTCTTATCCACATCAGCGACCTTTCTTGGACAAAGAAAATCAAACACCCCAGCGAGTTTACTCAGATCGGCGCCACCATCGACGTTCAAGTTCTCGAAATCGACAAGAACAACCGTCGTCTCTCTTTGGGCCACAAACAGCTCGAAGAGAATCCATGGGAAGTATTCGAGACAATATTCACTGTAGGCAGCATACACGAAGGCACTATCATCGAGCTCCTCGACAAGGGCGCCGTTGTTGCTCTACCCTATGGCGTTGAAGGCTTCGCAACTCCCAAGCACCTCGTTAAGGAAGATGGCTCACAAGCTAAGGTTGACGAGAAACTCCAATTCAAAGTAATCGAGTTCAACAAGGACAGCAAGCGCATCATCCTCAGCCACAGCCGCATCTTCGAAGACGAAGTGAAAGCTGAAAAGGCAGAGGCCAAGAAAGCTAAACGTGCTCCCAAGCGCGCTGAAGAGGCTCCCGCTCTTACAACACCTGTTGAAAAGACAACCCTTGGCGACATCGAGGCACTCGCAGCTCTCAAGGAGCAGCTCTCTAAAAAGTAATCAACGAACAACTTGATTATAATATACCGCGGGCGACCCCAAACGGGCCGCCCGCTTCGTAATCCCAAGCCATCCAGTCTTAATTATGAATTAGGAGTTAGGAATTGAGAGTGATCAAGAATTCCTAATTCCTCTCTCCTAATTCCTAAATCCCAATGCTACCGCAGCTGCTTAAAAGTTTCCCATAGGAGCAGACCGGTCGACACCGACACGTTAAGGGAATGTTTAGTGCCCTCCTGAGGGATTTCAACGCATAAATTTGCCGCATTTACCACCGTCTGGTCAACTCCATCAACCTCGTTACCGGCAACGATTGCGACACGTGTTCCGGGCTCGTAGCGAAGTTCCGTCAAATCGACACTCCCTTTAACCTGCTCCAACACTACTATCATATAACCCTCGGCCTTCAAACTGTCAATAGCCTCCATCGTGGTCCGATAATAACGCCAGGCTACAGAATCCTCAGCACCTAATGCTGTTTTGTGAATTTCGGGAGAAGGCGGTGTGGCAGTAATTCCGCAAAGACAGAGATGATCCACCCTGAAAGCATCGGCAGTACGAAATATTGAACCGATATTATTCAGCGACCTGATATTATCAAGCACTACCACAATTGGCAGCTTAGTCACCGAACGATAACTATCGATATCGGGGCGCTGCAAATCCCATATAGTTTTTTTATCCATATATAACGTGATATTTTAAAAGCAAGAAAGAGCCTATCGCTCATCTACAAAAAGTAAAACTAAAGAAAAGCGGATCGACAATCTATTTGTCAACCCGCTTGATTGGTTTCATATTGCGCTTCAGGATTGGCTTGAACCAACGACCCCCTGATTAACAGTCAGGTGCTCTAACCAACTGAGCTACTGAAGCAATTTTATTTATTACATCCCGCTCCCGGAATTTTGCGGTACAAAGGTAAACGTTTTTTTTGACACCTGCAACTATCTTCAAGAAAAATTATAAAAAAAGTCCAATTAAAAAAAGATGCCCCGATTCATCGACAGAAAAGGGACACCTGTATAGTAACACTTATGAAGGTTGGTTGGCCTCGAGATTAATACTGAATTAACATCTTAGTTGCAGCCACAGTTGCCGTCACCACAATCGCAGCCATCGCCACATTGGCCGCCGCCACACGATCCGCAACCACAACCACCGGCAGGATGTATCTCCTCGGGGGTAGCATCGCGAACGGTCAAAATCGAGCCCTCAAAGCGCACGTCCTTGCCTGCCAACGGGTGATTGAAGTCCATCTTCACTTTATCACCGGTGACATCAAGCACGATGCCACTGATACGGAATCCATCGGCAGTCATCATTGGCACTACTGCACCTTTCTTTATTACCTCTGAGTCAAATTTTCCATCAATCTCAAAAATTTCCTTTTCAAGTTCTGCAATCTGCTCGTTGTCATAGGGGCCGAAGGCTTGATCTGCACTGACCTTAACATCAAATTTACCACCGACTTCAAGACCATCAATAGCTTTTTCAAGAGGTTCGATCATTCCTTGGGTAACGCCAAAGATCACCTTCTCTGGATCCTGGGGATCACTCTGGTGAACGAGCTTTTCACTACCGTCGGGGTTGATTTGATAGAGGTCATAGACCATCTCAACATATTTTCCTGATTGTACTTTTTCCATTATTATATATTTCTTAAATTAATAAATTCTGTTTTATAAAGCTTTTGCCACTAATATTTATAAACAAATACTATGCCAAAAAGTTCAATTAAATCATAAAAAGCATCTCTCGTCCAGAGTTTATAGTTCTGAACGAGAGACATTTCATATCATTATAGCCGGCCTAACTATTTGGCAGAAGTGATATCAAGCGCCGTGAAGCGGATTTGACCACGTTTAGAGGGACCATCGGTACCCAATGTTGCATCATGACCTACTGTGAAAGTTACTTCAGAGGCATCACCTATCCAAGTAAACGATGTATCGCCTTCAGCCTGAGCCGGGCTAATTTCTCCCGTACTGCAAGCTACTGTTGTGTAACGCAACTTGGCATCCGACGACAAAGTAAATACAATTTTTGACATGCGTGTACCACTCACTTTCATTGTATTGTCGGCATAGAGACGCACTGAGCCTCCGGCAATAGTGGGATTGGATGTTCCCGATGCCTTATCAATAACAATTGTGTAGCCCGACACGGTATTTGTACCGGGAACAGCAGTTATTGATGACTGCGGTATAGTAACAGTTCCGCCTGGCGTGGGAGGATCTACAGGATCTACAGGTGGCTCCGGATCAGGGTCAACATTGCCTCCCCCCTCGCCTCCGGTTGCTATAACCTCAAGATTCTTTATCTCCCAGGTGTCGGCACCGGCTGCCGAACTGCCATACTTGAACGCTATCTCGATCTGCTTGCCGGCAAATGCCTGCAAGCTCACATTACCCGAACTTACAAAAGTCCATGCTCCAGCATCGGGCCATGTAGGTATCGACAGCTTGGTCCAAGCCGTTGTACCCGATACACGGGCATAAACACCACAAAGCTCCTTCAATGTAGTCTGGAACTTGGCGGCGTGCATGAACGATAACGATGGTGCTGTTGTCCCTGCCAAATTAATAACGGGAGAGATTGCATAAGCCTCTGTAGCGACAGCTCCATTATTATAGCCACTGCCGTTAAGATAACCTTTGTCATTGTAGGTTTTCCATGACCACACGTTTTCGAGACCTCCATTATTGACATTCTGGATTGTCCAGCCGGCAGGCAGTGCAAGATCATTTTCGCTCAATGAGCTGAAGATTGCTGACGTTGGAGGTGTTACAGGCGTATCACCTGCACCTTCCAATACATATGCAGTAGGCGTTTTCAAACCGGCCTGACCAAAATATTTTTCAAATGAGCCCTCGATCTTAACCGATGCTCCGAGATTTTCAGGATGATCCTTAAGGTTAAGAGCTGCCCGGGTTGCCGAACCGTTAACTAATTGCACTGGAACACACTTGGTATAGTCGGTAACATCAGGCGTCAGTGCAATCAAGATGTTTGCCGGATTGGCATTAGCCACACCAAATTCAGATTGTGTCTTGATATCTTTCTCAGTAACCGTGCCTACTATATACCCGGTTACCCAACCGGTACCGGTTGTACCACCTATAACTTGAGTGACATTATAGGGCGAATCCTTGGTACCGTCACCGGCAGGAGCGGCTCCGCCGATGTTAACTCCTTCAATCTCAAATTCACTTACGGTACCCTTGTTGTTGGTAAGTCCATATGTTCCCATGTACTCCGACATGCGGCCCATAACCCAGATTTGATGTTGATAAACCTGTGGATTATCACGCAGAGCAGCATATTCGCGAAGTTTCGAACCCTGTGGTAGAGCCATCACGATACACTTGGCAACATCCTTGCAATCGGGTGTAGGACCAATGACCAATGTACCGGCCAATGTTGCCTCAGCTCCCCACTCTATATCGTTGCTCGAACTAATTGTTGTAACCTCGGGAGCTACCGTTCCAACTATATAGCCTGTAAGCCAGCCCGACGGTGTTTTGCCTGCAGCCTGAGCCTCAATAGCCAACTCTACCGTGTAAGGATTATCCTTGGTTCCGGGCGACAATGTAGGATTTCCGAAATTCATGCAATCACTCTCGTTGACAAGAGTAAGTTGCCAGCCGGTGGTACCGTAGTATCCAAGTAACACAATTATGTCACCGTTGCCCTCAGGAAGCGTAACATTCCAGAAGTCACTGTAACCACTCGTGCGCACGGGCAATGTACCTCCTTCCGAGTCCTCGATAGTGCGGTTCACCCCACTTGACTGGTACTCTGAGAATGTCAATTTTCCACCCTCCTGGAACTTGATATTATTGAAACGTACAAGCTGGCTCTGGAAGAGTCGCAGTCCATCAGGATCACTTGGTAATTCACTGAAACTATTAAGCTCGATGACATTGATCTTCGAAGCATCGGGAAGCCCGTTAAACTCTGTGTGGGCACGGAAGAGTTCCAAAGGCATGAAAGAAGCTTCCCATACACTACCGGTCTCATACCACTCGGGAGCGCCCATCTGCATCAAACCGTTATATTTACCGATGTACATTCCCGTAACATCGATCACCAAGTCCTGACCTACGCGGTAATTCACATTAAGGTCATAGGCATTTACAGAGAACGACAACGCACAGGTCTCATCCTGGATAACAAGTTGCTTGAATACATTACCTTCATAATCGCTGGAAATAACACGGCCATGAACTATATAATGGTCGCCATTCTCCTTGGTTGGTATTGTCTGAGGTACAGCCGTAGGGTCATCGGGGGTGTTCCAAATATAGTTGGTAGCATCGTTCCAGAACTCGGTCTTCAGCTCCAACAGCGTGGTATTAGGGGTATTCTGGGCCTCAGGGATATTGACAGGAACCTCATCCCACTCCATATTACACCCGGTAAAGGCAAGCGAACCTATCGCTGCCATGCCTAATATATATGATTTAATATATTTCATCTCTTATATCTGTGTTTTTGTTACTTTTTCTCGTATAGTGTGGGATATACTCCGCGCACGTCGGGATATGAACCGAGGCTTCCATACTGAGGATCATACTGTATAGACTTAGACATCAGCACATTTGTAATCTTTACAGTGCCATCACTGTTGGCTGTGATTGTCCAAACATCGCCATCAGTACGTTCAGTACTGAGATTAAAGCTGTTATAAGTACCAGCCATGATCAGATAGCGGCCATCACTCTGCTTGATGGTGTAACCGCCGTCAACTGCCGTAATCTCGAAAGCCGAGGTCACCGGTGCTGTCAATTGACTACCATTCATTGTGGCATCAGCTACCATCATATAACCGTAGGTTTTGTTAGCGTCAAACGGGAGAGCGACCTTACCGCTCATAACCAAAGCATAGCTTTTGCCCGAGGTGACAGTAGTCACGGCTTGGAAAGTAGCATCGTCCGACGGTTCTGGCTCAGGCATCGCAACACCATCAAGTATATAGCTGGTGAGTGTTTTCACACCTGGACCTCCACAGTATTTGGCAATGTCACCCTTAACCTGCAACTGCTTGCCAAGCCCTCCGGGATTCTTTGCGAGCGACAATGCCTCGCGCATCGCTATAGGCAACTGCACGCCAACACATAGCGATGGGTCGGTACAATCGGCTGTAGGACCAAGAACAAGATTGGTCTCAGCTGCATTATCAAGGCCAAAGGTTGTTGCCGACAACAGTGTCGACACACCGTCACCGGTAGGCATCGATCCTACAATATAGCCCGAAACCCAAACGTCCGATTTAACCGGAGCGGATGTGCTCGTAGGATTCATCGCTACCACTTGTGACAGGCTATAGGGTGAAGCCTCTGTTCCGTCACCATCACCTACAGGATTATCGGGAGTAGAGGGATCATCGGGAACTATAGCGTCGAAACCTATAAGACCTTCAAGGTCATTCAAAATGATTTGCCAATCGGTTCCATAATAGCTCAAAATACCAACTACAGCACCTGTTCCCGTTGGAATCAGGTCAGAGGCAAAATCGGCATATGAACTATTGCGCACGTTGATGCGGTTTCCTTGAGCATCCTTTATATAGCGGTTGGTTGTACCACCCTCGGCAAACGGTTTGCCCGGATCCTCAAATGTGACATTGTCGAGGCGAATGAGCTGGCTCTGCCACTTCTGTAAACCTTCGACACTGTTCTTGGCGGTCATCAATTCAGGAATTGTTGTCACTTTAGTGTCGACACGAGCCATATCGGCAAGGCCATTCTGCTGGGCATGCTTGGCAAAAAGTTCTTTTTCCATGAATGTCATCGACGGTGAGCCATTGTAGGTACCTTCACCACCAACTTGCAGAAGGCTGTTATATCCACCTATCTTCAGACCGGTTAAATTGACAACAATTTGTTGGCCCGGCTGATAAGTTTCATACAGGTCATAGGCATTGATTGCAATAGTCAAGGCAGCTGTTTCATCCTGCAGTACCACATTCTTGAATACGTTTCCTGCCTTGTCACTGCTCACCACTCGGCCTGCGATAATAACATCGTGACCATCACGTTGGCCTACCTCGGTAACATAGTTGCGGTCGGTTTGCCACACATCGGCCTTCAAAGCTGCAATCGTAGTATTGGGTGTCCATGTTGCCTCGGGAGCGATCATTGGAGGCATCTCCATATCGCCGGTACACGACTGGAACAAACCGATACCCGACATCAACACAGCGGCATATAATAATGTTTTTTTCATATCGTTCATTGTAGATTTAATTTACGCATTGAATTTTGAGTATCAGGCATGTTTAGAAACGTATACCCACATTAACCGACACGCGGGTACCCTGGGCATAGCTGTAGCGGGCCGGCCACTGGCTACGGTCGTAGTCCGACTTCAGTCGCGACTGTTCGTAGGCGTAGGTTACTATATTACGGTTGTTCAACACGTTGTTAACGCTGATGTTGAAATTCATTGACACTTTACGGTTGACGTAGATCAATTTGCCTATAGAGAGATTCAAAACAAAGGCATTACCCAGCTTGTCTTGGTGAGCTAATTCGGCAATTTTTGCCTCGAGCTCGGCAGGCGTGGGATAGAGTTGCCAAAGATTAGGCATAGCCTCGTGGTAACGGGGAGACAGGTTTACATAACTGTCGCCCATCCAGGTGCCGTTGATATTGAAGAACCAGTTGGCAGGAGCGGCATAATCAAGACCAAGGTTTCCTACTGTCTGAGGCATGGAACCGAGGAAATAGTTACGCAGATAAACAGTGTTGGAGACATCAGAATCCATACCATTGTCAATAACACGGGTACCGGTAGGGTTGTTCTTGTACTGAGCACGACTGTAGGTGCCGGCAAACGACGCGGTGAGCGACGGGGTGATTTTATAGGCCATGCCGAGTTCCACACCCTTATAGACTCGTTTAACGTCTTGAAGAACATAGTAAACGGTCGAGCGATAGTCATCGTCATAGAATACGTTGCGTTCTGTAGCATTGTCAATCATTGTAGCATAGGCCGAGATCGATCCACGGAATCGGCGGTAGCTCCATGAATAAGAGATGTCACCCGAAATGATACGCTCGCTCTGCGGATCGTTAATAATACCGGCACGGTAGCGGGGAGTAAGGTAAATCATATCGGCAAGAGGAGCACGGGTACCATACTGGCCATGCACCGAGAAGTTATTGCGGCCATCAAGTTTATAGGTAGCACCGGCCTTTAACATTGCGTTGTCAAACATCACATGTTTGCCTTTACCTTTTGAATTTTCAGGATCGCGGCCGGTGCGCATATGACCTTCACGCATGTACTGAGTATAGTCAAGCTTTAAGCCATAGTAAATGTCCCACTGTGGCAGATTTATCATATTCTGCAACCACGCGGTAGCACGCATTGCATGAATATCATAATTGTAACCAAACTTATCACCCACATAGACTTTGCGGTCGGGATGATCAAGATCATTCTGTATCAAATCGGGGTTGATCGACATGTATTGGTCACTGAAAGTCTCGTAGTCATACCAGAACTCACCGCCAAGCATATCCTTGATCGTCTTGTAGTAGCTGGCCTTGGTATAATTGAACGACAGGCCACCCTGCAAGGTAAAGCGATCATTGATGCGGTGATTGATGTTGGAGTTGAACACAGCGTTCAGCTGATTGCTGTGCTGACTTTCAAGAATGTAGCTTGCACCCTTTTGGTTGTTGGCATTGATGGGGTTCAGATTGTCAAGATTGTTAAGATAGTTGGCCTGATACATCGCGTCCCAGTCGATTTGACGTACCGATGGATCGGTTTTCCACAACTCTGTGTAGTAATCATACATCTCCTTATTGTCGCGATAGTAGCTGGGGAGATAGCGGTAGTAGTTAGGCATCGGGTCGGAGGCCTTATAACGCTCGATGCGGGTCTGCTGATAGTTGACGTTGCGGAACATCACACCGGTATTGAGTACCGTTTGATCGCTCGGTTTGAAAATCCAGTTTAACATAAGGGTGGGATCAAACTGTTCGCGTATGCGGGCCGAACGTTTTTTACCATCTTGCCAACCCCAGTTGGGGTTATAGAGGTTGCTGCCGGCGAGATCATATACCTCTTGATAGGTAGCCGATGAGGTGGCACGTTGGATTGGAGCACCATAGGCAGTCAACATGAGTGAGTTGGCTTGGTTGAACACCTTCTCCAACGACAGGAACAAACCGGCCGACTTGTAGAAAGTACCCTCAATAATACCCTCGTTGCTCCAACGGCCTATAGCGCTCACGGTCAAGCCCCAGCCATCTTTGCTTATACCGGTTGAATAGGTCGCCATAGCTCTTAACAAATAGTTAGAGTTGGATCCTGAAATCGACCCATTGAATCCGGGCGCATAACTGGAGGTAATCGTATTATAATTGGTTGCACCACCTATGGCTCCGAAGCTGTAAGTGGCCGCATCCATACCTATCGCAGTGGTTTTGTTTCGGAAGGCTCGTGAAGTCATACCACCGAGCGAGGCAAAGTTGAACTGACCGCGAATAAGGTCATTCATCTCGATACCATTGATCGAAACTGTTTGATAGGAACTCTCGTAGCCACGATAGCGGAAGTACATCGGGCCGAAGTTATAACTGGCTGTATTGTAATAGACATTGTCACCTGAACCGGTAAGGGTAGCTATAGACTGGGTGTCATCCTCACTCTCTAACACATTCTCGTCGAAGTACATATCCTGAGCATCTTCGTAGTAGGACGAAGCCGAATCAAGTTTTTTCAACTTTATCGTGCCTACATTTACAGTCATGTCATTATAAAGCTCAGCCTCTATTAGTTCATCAACAAAGCCATAGGCTATGACCAACCCGTTGACTTCGCCGGGAGTGGCATTGCTGATCAAAAAATCTCCGGCAGGACCGGTTGTAACTGTAATCCCTTGTTCGCGCAGGGTCACTAAGGCACCGGCTACAGGATTTCCGGTATCGGCCTCAGTAACCACACCCGTGAGGCGAGCCGTCTGGGCCGCCATAGGTAGTGTTACCGATAACAGTAACAATACAAGCAGTTTAAGTCTCATTGATTGATTTTATTAAGTTATAAATATTTGTTTAAATTGCTTTTTATTAGGATTGCACAACAATCTAACAAGCAAATTTATTAAAAAGTTTTATAACAACAATAGTTTAATTAATCAATTTTAAAAGACTTTGTGCAAATATTTTTCGAGACCCGCAATGATATTTTAACTATTGAAAATCTTTAAGAACATCGTGGCGATATTGACGTAGATTATCAATCCCACGATGTCGTTGGATATCTGAATAAACGGGCCGGTGGCCAACGCCGGATTAATTTTCAACTTTTCCAATGTAAGCGGAACCACGGTTCCCAAGATAGTGGCAAACATCACCACAGCCCATAGCGAACAGGCTACCGAGATGGTAACCGCAAAGTTTGACGGCAACATTATCAGATTATACACGAGGATCACTCCTCCGAGCACGGTGGCATTAAGCAATCCTATCAATACCTCCTTGCCAAGCTGTGAGGCGAACTGCTTGATTTCAAGCGAGCCATTGGCCAGGCCCTGAACAACTATCGCCGAAGCCTGAACACCTACATTACCACCCGTACCGCCTATAATGGGTATGAACAGTGCCAACGCTGTTACAGCCTCCAATTGATTCTCAAAACCGTGCAATATCAAAGATGCGAGTATCCCGCTGGCTATTCCTATCAACAGCCACGGTATACGTGCCTTGGTCTGGGCAAATACCGAGTCATCGGCATCTACATCGCTGGAGATACCCGAAGCCAATTGATAGTCACGCTCGCTCGATTCGCGCACCTCATCCATCACGTCGTCAACAGTGATACGCCCTAAAAGCCTGCCTATAGAGTCGACTACAGGCATCGCTACCAAGTCATATTTCTCAAATTCGAGTGCCACCTCATCGATTGGAGTATCGGCCTTGACTGAAACGGGATCCTCCTCCATCACGTGCTTGATTTTCGACACCGATGGGTGTGTAATAAGCTCCTTGAGTGGCAGGATACCTTTCAGACGGTTATCGTTGTCTACAACATAGACATAGTAAATCTCGTCCATCTCCTCGGCCTGCATCCTCATCTGTTTGATACACTCGGGCATCGACCAGTTTTCGTTGACCACGATCATCTCGGTACCCATCAAACCGCCGGCCGTGTCCTCATCATATTTCAACAGATCAATGATGTCTCCGGCCTGCTCTACGTCATCGATGTGGGAGAGGATTTCATCACG
>CANOKG010000061.1 GCA_947566655.1 uncultured Muribaculaceae bacterium
CATGTAGTCACCTCTCGATGTGACCCACAGTTTATCATACCTGTCTTTTTTTAAACGATGAAGGTTAATTCCAACAGGTATCTGTCTTACTTGCTTAAAATCGATCATCTGTATCACAGACACGGTATTATCATAGTCGGGCGCACGATATCCGCCCGAATTGGCCACATACATATAGTCATCTATTATCTCCATCTCCTCGGGTTGGTAACCAACCGAGACTTTACGAGTTACACTCAACGACAGTGTGTCGATCTCGAAAACCGCACCTTTTGGAGCATCAGGGTCTATAAGTACCGGCCCGACATATGAACTGACATAGGCTTTGCCTCTGTGGAATTTTATGTACCGGCAGTTTGGAATGTCGACCTGTCCCAATCTGACTCCTGTACGAGCATCAAGAACCTCGACTTTGTGAGAGCAATTGACAACAACATAGAGCTTGCTTCCATATATGCCTATATCATTGCCTACATCCCCGAGTTCCTTTATTACAGTCGGATTTTTCTCTGCATATATGTTTCTGGAATAAAGGCCCGTAATGTAATCATAATAATCCAACGTGCATTTATTGGATCCCATATTCCCCTCATTTACAAGATAAAAACCCCTGACAGAACTGTCATATTGCTCATCTCCAATGATTTCAAACTCCGTGGGCACCACAAGCTCGTCCTCGCGACAGCCGGTGATACCCAACAAGAGTGGCAGAAAAAATATTATAAAGAAAAAGCGTTTCATATTTCAATTGTAAGAGAGAGTTTGTAATTGCGTTTAGGCATCGGATAGTTAAGAATCACATCATAGTCTTGGCTGAGTAGATTGTTAACCTCTGCGAGGATGCGCGATTTAACCTTACCAAGTTGCAGATCATAACTTGCTGATATATCGGACGTATACCATGGTTGAGTATAGTTATAGCGTATATTTTCCTGTTGATTGTAACGCGACCCGACGTATATAAAGCTGTAATTAACCCCTATATGACGCCATGAGAGATTCACAACAGCCGATCCTGAATGATGGGGAATGTATGGAATCTGATGCCTGTAATAGTTGTCCGATTTGCTGGTAATGTCTATTGCCCTTTGGTAAGTATACTGTCCCCGTACAGTCAGTGACATCTCCTTGTAAGGATTTAGAGTCATCAAGGCCGTCAAATCAACACCCCGTATATCTACGATTCCAAGGTTAAGCATTGTCCATCTGAATTGTTGTCCCTTGGGGTATGCCACTATCTTATCGTTCACTTTGTTATAATAGAAATCACACCCTATCCTTATCTGTGACAAAAAGCTGCGGTATGATTTATCAAAAAGTACTCCTATGTTATACTGCTGTACTCGCTCGGGATTAAGTTTTGAGTTACCCATGTCGGCATAATACAAGTCGTTGAAAGTTGGCATGCGGAAAGATTTTTTGTAGAATGCACGCAGCGACAAGTTCCGGGTTCTTAACGGATATACCGACATATACATAGCGGGAGTAAATGCCGATTTGTCGGCCGGAGACTCCTGCCCTCTCAACTTGTCATGAACAAACGTCACAAGACCGCTTGCGGTGATCGATATTCGCGGGAATGTCAGCGATGTAGCTACCGATAAAAGATTAGTAAATCGATCGGGTTTGGCGAACCCATATACGTCGGCATCCAAAGTATTATACATAAAGTCATAGCTTGCCGATACGCTCCATTTCGAGTTTATAGAGAACAGGTTGGCCGATGAGAAGTAGAACTCGCGTTGCCTGTATAAATTATCGATCTTGATTTGCTTGTCATCATTGTTGACATAATGGGTACGGTAGAAAGCATATTTTATATTTTCCATAGATGACCAACGCCCTACAGTAATAGTGGACGATCCTTGAACAAATGAGTTTGTATCCCATATTCTCTCACCGCGTCGCCAGACATTATTGACAATAGCACCCGGGACTCCTCTCTCGGAGTTGTAATTGTAAACTTTAAAATGCCAATTTCCAATCGGGATGTTACCGTTGATATTCACTTCGAGGCGTGTTGCATTTATATCTCCGTTTTCACGAATAGCCGTAGTGTCGTAGGCTAACTCTCCGGCCGGATTGACTCGTCTATAACGAAACCGATATTTCCCGCTTGAATTTACCCACTCGGCACCTACCGAAGCATTTACCTTTTCTGATAATTTCAATTCAATCAGAGCCGACGGATTCAACAGATCAAACGAACCGAACCTCAATGCGGCTCTTGCATGATAAGTCTCACCATGCTTGAATATCGGAGTTCGGGTACGGAGATATATTGTACCTGCATTACCAAAGTCGCGTGCCGGCTGCAAAAGGCCACTCTTTTGACCATTGTGAAGTGACAGTGCTTCGATGTTATCGAGGGAGAACTGCCCCAGATCAATCTGTCCATTCTGGGCGTTTCCAAGTTGCACCCCATCATAAACGACTCCGGTATGATTGGTCCCCATCGAGCGAATGTTTACAGTTTTAATACCACCAACACCACCATAGTCCTTTACTTGTACACCGGCAAAGTAGCGCAGAGCGTCGGCTACGCTGTTGCTGTTAAGCTTTGACAGTTCGTCACCGGTCAATGTCTGTACCGGTATAGTCTCCTTATTAGGCTGTGTTGCAGTAACTACAACTTCATGAAGATGTAAAGTTGTCAATGAGTCAGAAGCTTCTTGTGCGAACACAAAACTGTCAAAAGAACATATGACTGTAAGTACAACCGTGTGTACTACTTTGAAAATGCGATTCATAATTTTCAATTATCAGATACAAAAAAATCTCCCGTTTGCACTGTTGTAACTGTGCCAACGGGAGAGAATCAGGTATATTCAAATTGAAAACAATCACTATTCCAGCTATATAATAGCATGGAACAGTATTTGAAATGGCAAATATGTATATTTGTCAGACCTGTGCCCATAGTCCCGCAGGCAGTATCATTAAGCGAAAATGGCAGGTCTTCTGACTTATCCCGGTTTTATCGCGCCTTCCCGGTAGTATAACCAGTGGCATTTAGCGATAAAACTTCTGCCCGATTTTCCAATCGGGCGGGAATTACAGCAGCGGGTACTGTCGAGGAATCACACCTCGTTCCCTTTTGATACTCCTTGATGTCTCCTCTCCAGGATGACAGAGTAACCATTTCGTGTGCAAAGGTAACTATTTTTCTGACATTTTTTATTATACCAAAGCAAATAATTAAAAAAACAAGGTTTAGAGCCTGTCTGGTTTTAACACACTAAAATGATTATATTATCGAATGAAGGATTTTAAAGTATTAGTTTCGCATTAATCTAAAATTCGCCAAAATTGACACTCGATCTTAATACGAGTTAAAACCAGACAGGCTCTTAGAGTGTGTTTGAATTTAACTCGTATTAAGATTGAGAGTCAAACATACTCTTAGAGCCTTCTATGTTCGATAACAGCTGAATTACTGCATTAGGAGGATGCCTGTTGAGATGCATGTGCTATATGTGGAGATATTTTATTCTGATAGCGCGTCTTCCAGGTCTTTCTTCATTGAACTAATCATCGCTTTTATCTCACGTTCCTTTCTAAGTCCAATTAATCCACCTACTATTCCGCCGATTATACCTCCTATTACAAGAGATGGGTCATCCTGAGAGATATAATAGAAGAATATCGAAATTATTACAATTCCTAAAATACAGGAACCGATTCTGATACGATGTCTCTTCAACTGCAAATTAATGACACGCTGCAAATTGTCACACACCGAGTGATTGGTCATGTCAATATCATAAATCAAATAATATACATAGACATTGGCGACCGACATTAACAAGAAGTATGCCACCATTGTCCATACAGCAATCGGTGATAACTCAAGATGAGAAAACGAAACGATAGTAAACGGCACCATCAAGAGACCTATCAGCAGTAACCAACGATAGGTGCTTAACAATTTGGCACGGTTTGACTTGAGAGATTTGTCAAGCAAACGCTCCTTCAGCTGCTTATTTTGCTCTTCAAGCTTGTCAATTCTCATGTTTTGAGATTGCCATGCACGTTTTAAATCATCTATATCCATAAGACTTTCTCCCGTTAAAATTCATTTAGTTATTGGCCAGATCCACGAGTTTGGCTTTGATTCGTCGAAGGCGTGACGCTACCGTGTTACGAGGCATACCGGTAACATCACTTATCTCATCATAACTTTTCTCATCAAGCCACATCATTATAAGGGCACGTTCTACAGGTGACAATTGTGATATCAACCGGTACATCTCCTTCAGGTCATCGCTGCGGCTATTATCATCGGCCGCGATAGGAGGCGCACTATCAAGTGGAACAGTTGCTCTTACAGCATTGCGCCGGTAGGCTGTGATACATGTGTTGATACATGCCCTGTAAAGCCATGTGGAGAGTTTCGAGTCACCGCGAAAAGAGCGTAACCCTTGCCACACATTGGCCATGCATTCTTGATAAAGATCCTTTCGCTGATCTTCATCGGTGCCATACATATAACACACCTTCGAAACCATAGGTCCATACTGTGACAGTATGGTTTCAAAAAGTTGCATGCATTGCGACTCGCTGTTCATCTGATAATCTAAAGTTTTGTTACACGGGTTTGACGCAGCACCGCGTTATAAGTTGCAAATAATAAGGAAAAATATTTTACCGCGATTCAATCAGAGACTCCAGATCACACAGAGAATCTATCTTAAAAAGAGGTTTACAACAATCATCAACTGTATCAAGCGACTGGCTATGAATATTAAGGCCATTATCTTGCAACATAACTGTTTTCCACCCTAAACGGTTGGGTTGGAAGAAATCTTTTTCAGGGTTATCACCTATATACCAGCGCTTTGTGACACTTGGTGTCAATTTCTCCATACGCTGCCATGGTAACAGGTCGTTTTTTTCGGCACCTACGTCGGCCGACACACTGATCAATCGACAGTCAATAAACCGTTCCAATACCAAAGCTCTGATTTTATTCCATTGCCCTACGTGCCGGCCATCGGTTATCAGAGCCAACGTGTAACCTGCCGATGATAATCGAGTCAAACAATCGAGCGAATCGCCGGGTAATGATATCATCGGATTATGTTCACGATACATCTCAACCATCTCCTTGACCGCAACTTTATTATCGAGATACTCGTGCAGGCGATCGAATGGATGACACGACTTGATGGTCGACTCAACGATATCGGTCAATTCTGATACCGGCACATGGAACCGGTGCGCGAGCTCATTGGCAACATACCGATAGCCAGATGCGACATAATCACACTCTTTGTACAGAGTGTCGTCAAGATCAAAGGCCACCAATATCTCAGAGCGATCGATCACTTCAACAATTGGTTTATAGCTTCGATAACCCTATCCACATCACTGTCGGTCAATGTTGATGAAGAAGGCAGGCAAAGACCACTGTTAAAAATGTTCTCCGACACATTGCCTCCGTAATAGGGAGCATCGGCATAAACAGGTTGCATGTGCATCGGGCGCCATACGGGTCGTGTCTCGATACACTGCCTGAGTAGTTCCGATCTAAGTTGATCGGGAGAGAGAGCTGCGTCGGGAGAAATAAGTATTGTCGATAGCCAGAAGTTGGAATCAAAATCACCTGATGGGTTATCGTGTACCGTAATATACGGATTCGATTTCCAAGCATCGACATAGCGTTGATGAATAGCACGGCGACGAGCTACCCTGCTGGACAATGCCTCGGCCTGAGCACAACCTATAGCCGCACTTACGTTACTTAAACGATAGTTATAGCCAATGACCTCATGATAATAATAAGGTTTGTTTTCGCGTGCTTGAGTTGAAAGGAATTTCACCCGGTTGGCCGATTCCTGATCAGGACATATCAAAGCTCCTCCACCCGAGGTCGTTATCATCTTGTTTCCATTGAAGCTCAGTGTTCCATATTTTCCCCACAATCCGCAATACCTGCTTTTGAAAGAAGAACCTAAAGCCTCGGCAGCGTCTTCAAGTACAGGGATTCCATAGACGGCAGCTATCGAAGCAATCTCATCAAGCTTGGCCGGCATGCCATAAAGATCGACGACAACTATTGCCTTAGGGAGACGCCCTGTAACTTCACGTCGGTGTCTGATAGCCTTATCAAGAGCCTGAGGATCCATATTCCACGTTTGCGGTTCAGAATCCACAAACACAGGTTTAGCCCCGAGATAAACTATAGGATTAGCCGAGGCTGCAAATGTAAGCGACTGACAAATAACCTCATCACCGGTCCTTACGCCCAACATATCCAAACCTAAGTGTATCGCGGCTGTACCACTGCTGAGCGCCACTACATCGGAAGATGCCAAGTATTGGCCTAACTGTTGCTCAAAACGATCAACAAAGGGGCCTAAAGGCACGATCCATGTTGACTCAATCGCCTCCGAGGCGTACTTATTTTCGTTACCGGCGAGATGAGGTATTGATAGCTTAATCCATTCCATGTATCTACTCTTTTGTAACACAAAATTACAATTTAGTTTTGAAACCTACGTTATAAGTTTAATGAAACTTCTTTATACCATAATAATATTAATCACCACAGGTTTTGGAACCTTGGCCCAGATAAATATACACGGCAAAATTACTGACCAGGAGAACAAACCTATAGAGTTTGTGACCGTGCGTATTGCCGGCACTGCCATCGGAACCAACAGCGGTCTTGACGGCAGCTATAAACTTAGCGTACACGAGAGCGACACTATTCAAGTTATTTTCTCGTGTATAGGATATCGTGAAGTCAAGCGTCAACTGATCGACGCAACGGGCGATGTCACCCTCAACGTAAAAATGACATCTACCAGCCACGAACTTGACGCTGTTGAAGTCACTGATTTCAAAAAGCAGACCGGTCAGATGCAAACGATTAACAACGACAGCTACAAACTGGTCGGAGACCCGTCGGGTGGCAGCGTGGAATCTCTTATACAAACAATGGCCGGTGTGAGCCAGAACAACGAGCTATCGTCACAATATTCGGTAAGAGGTGGAACCTATGATGAGAACAGTGTATACATCAATGGCGTAGAGGTTTACCGTCCTCAACTTGTAAGTTCAGGACAACAAGAAGGCCTGAGCATCATCAATCCCAACTTAGTTGGTGCCATCGGTTTCTCTACCGGTGGCTATGGTGCTGAATATGGCGACAAGATGTCGTCGGTGCTCGATATTACCTACCGCGAGCCGGAGTCATTTGAAGGATCGTTATCGCTCAGTTTGATGGGAGGCAGTCTGGCCATAGGATCAGGCTCCAAACGATTCAGCCAAATGCATGGTCTGCGCTACAAGCGCACGTCCAGTCTTTTAGGATCATTGGATTCAAAAGGAGAATATGACCCCAATTTCTTCGACTATCAAACCAGCATGACACTTCGATTGGGCAACCGATGGAAAGCATCGATATTGGGTAATATAGCTATCAATAACTATAAATTCACACCGGTAAGCCGAACAACATCGTTTGGCCTTGCCACCGATGCAAAACAGTTCAAAGTGTTCTTTGACGGTCATGAAAAAGACCGGTTCGAGACTTACTTTGGAGCGTTGTCGCTTACCTATACCCATTCCAAATCAAAATCGCTCACATTCCTGGCTTCGGGATATCTTACCAACGAGCTCGTAGCTTACGACATACAAGGCGAGTACTGGCTCGACCAGGCAGGGACCGGCGGCAGCGGCGACGGCAATGATGCCATTGGTGGTGAATTAGGAGTAGGCCGATATCATGAACATGCTCGAAATCGCTTGAAAATGTCGGTCATGTCACTTGGAGCCCGCGGTCACATGGGATTGAACAACCACAACATATCATATGGAGTAAACTTTGCCCATGAAAATGTCTATGACCGCACCCGGGAATGGGAACGTCGCGACTCGGCCGGCTTCTCCTTACCGGCCCAACCCGATCAACTGCAACTTATCTACTCACTGACATCCCGACAAGACTTCGGATCTAACCGTTTGGGAGCATTCGTTCAGGATGCCATTCGCATCAACGCCAACAGCGGCTATTGGGTGCTTAACGGAGGTCTCAGACTATCTTATTGGGATTTCAACAACGAGTTCCTTGTAAGCCCGCGTGTTAATGCAGCATATATTCCGGCCCGTAACAACAGGTGGACATTCAGAGGCGCGATAGGTCTTTACTATCAGGCACCATTTTATAAGGAGTATCGAATGGCGGTAACCGACGAATTCAACAACTCGACCATCAAGCTTAATAAAGATATCAAATCACAGCAGAGTATTCATTTCATTTTAGGCACCGACTATACATTCAGAGCATTCAACCGACCATTCAAACTTTCGGGCGAAGCCTATTATAAAAAACTCAACAACCTTATACCCTACGAGATCGACAATCTGAAATTGGTTTATGCAGGCGAGAATCTGACCAATGGTTACACAATGGGCCTCGACATGAAGCTGTTTGGACAATTCGTGCCGGGCACCGACTCGTGGATAAGTTTCTCATTGATGAAAACCGATGAATTGCTAAACGGTGTACACGTACCCCGCCCCACCGACCGCAGGTATAACCTTGCACTTTATTTTACCGATTACTTTCCTAAAATTCCGCGTCTTAAATTCAGCCTACGCGGTATTCTAAGCGACGGACTACCTACTACACCACCCCGCGGGAGCCGTGACAGAGGGTACTTCAGGATGCCATCATATCGCCGCGTCGACATAGGCCTTAGCTACGGGCTCGTGGTACAGCCCCGAGACGGCAGTCCACGATCATCACTTCAGCGACTGCTGAAAGAAGCATGGATCGGTGTCGACGTTTTCAATTTGCTTGATATCACCAATGTAAGCTCCTACTATTGGGTTACCGATGTCAACAACATGCAATATGCAGTCCCTAATTATCTGACCCGCCGCCAGCTTAACGTGCGCCTTACCATCGACTTTTAGCAAAATCATTCATCATACCATACCGTTTAAATCACAGAACAATGGACAATAAGAATTATCATTTCGAGACACTGCAACTACACGTTGGTCAAGAACAGCCCGACCCTACAACCGATGCTCGTGCTGTACCTATATACCAGACTACATCTTATGTGTTTCGTGATTCACAACATGCTGCCGACCGTTTCTCGCTCAAAGATCCCGGAAACATTTACGGGCGCCTCACCAATCCTACACAGGAGGTTCTGGAAGAGCGTATTTCAGCATTAGAGGGGGGCGTTGCAGCCTTGGCCGTAGCCAGCGGAGCAGCCGCAATTTGCTGTGCTCTCGAAAACATATTGCTACCCGGTGACCACGTTTTGGCTGCCAACAACCTTTATGGCGGCACGACCAACCTTATAGCCAACACACTGACACAACGTTGTATAGGCCACACATTTGTCAATCCGGCCGATTTTGATGCTGTTGAAAAAGAGATCAAGCCCGAAACAAAAGTGATTTTTGCAGAGACTTTCGGCAACCCCAACAGCGACGTTACCGATCTCGACAAACTCGCAGAAATAGCCCACAAGCACAATATCATATTGATGGTTGACAACACTTTTGCCACCCCCTACCTGATGCGACCAATCGAGCACGGAGCCGACGTAGTCATACACTCGGCCACCAAGTTTTTAGGCGGACACGGAACAAGTTTGGGTGGCATAATAGTAGATGCCGGCAAGTTTGATTGGAAAGCTAACGCCGATAAATACCCGACTATAGCTAAACCTGATCCCAATTATCACGGTGCAGTCTTCGCAGACGTAGCCGGTCAAGCGGCTTTTGTTACACGTGTCAGGGCGGTAGTATTGCGTGACACCGGAGCAGCGATTTCGCCATTCAATGCCTTCATCATACTTCAAGGTGTAGAAACGCTTTCGCTCCGTGTAGAGCGCCATGTTGAGAATGCGCTAAAAGTCGTGGAATTTTTAGCCAAACATCCCAAAGTAAAATATGTCAACCACCCATCGCTTCCCAATCATCCCGACCACGAGTTATACCGCAAGCTCTATCCTCATGGAGCCGGAAGTATTTTCACAGTAGAACTTGAAGGAGGAGTAGAAGAAGCATGGCGCTTTATAGATAATTTGAAATTATTCTCACTTCTCGCCAACGTAGCCGATGTCAAGAGTCTGGTTATTCACCCATATACCACCACCCACTCGCAACTATCGGCTGAAGAGTTGGAATCACAACGCATCAGTCCATCGACCGTTCGCCTGAGCATTGGTACCGAACATATTGATGACATCATAGCCGACCTATCCCAAGCACTCGATCAGATATAACACACCATCGATTTTAAGAGCCTGTCTGGTTTTAACTCGTATTAAGATTGAGTGTCAATTTTATGCGAATTTTAGATTGTGAAGAAGGAACGTAGCGAGCTACGTGACTGATGAATAATCTAAAATTCGCCAAAATTGGCCTCAAGATTAATGCGAAACTAATACTTTAAAATCCTTCATTCGATAATATAATCATTTTAGTGTGTTAAAACCAGACAGGCTCTAATATTATCAAAAGAAAACAACTGCTCGCCCAAGAGTCTGTTTGACATTCATCTCTTAGGCGAGCAGTAAAACTATATTTTCCTATCTAACTGATTAATGCTCGTAAATAATCACCACGGGATTACCTTCGGGATCGACCTTCTCGAGGAAAGGCAGCAACTCGTCACTGAAAGGAACCAGATCAGGATTTTGCTCTACTATTTTATTGAAATAATCAGCCAATATTGGAGCGATGAGACTTACAAGTTCATTCTCGCTACTGAATTGAGTACAGTAAATTGTCCTACCCTCCAAAATCATTTTTCCGACAAGATCCAATCGATTACTTGATGGAATTCTAATACCACTATATGTTTCCTTATCCACCCAGAAATATCCTTGGGAAATAGTTGACACCGGTTCCAACAAAATAAATTTTTCTGTTTCAAACACATTGTCAAACCCCGTGAAATAACCGGTCGCCACACACCACTTGGTTAAAACCGTCGGATCATATGGCCCTACTTGAGATAACATCTCTTTTGAGGGTATCTTTTGGTTAAATTTCAGCTTGAATATGGGCTGAATGTCCCCATCTTCCATTCTGAACAGTGTATCGCACAAGAATTTACAAAAGGTAATTCCTTTTTTGCCTATCGCCATCGGTCTCATGGCAAATGGAGAAACACCATTATCAGTTTTCACCGGTTCGAATCGATCAAAGCTAAAGTAAGTTCCATCCGGTCTAATGACTGTATAAGCCTCATTATTACGTTTAGGGTTATCATATAGCATGTTGGCAAACATGAGATATCCATCGTCACTGCGTTCCACACAGCTTATAAAGTTAATGTTTGGTTCCATTTTTTTTGAGTGCAGGAACTTTCCATTAAGATCATAGCTGATGATGGAATTATGATAAGGATCAATTACACAAATACTTTTTTCCTTATTGTTATAGTAGAAATCAAGAACGTAAAGATACTCCCCGGGGCCTTCACCTACATTTCCAATCCTACATTTGAATGCGCCCGTTTCCCTGTCAAAACAGAATAGTTCATTCTTAATCTGTGTTCTAACTACGATACATCCCTCCGCATCTACAACTTTCGAAACATTCTCAAATATACAATCCTCAGTCTGCTCAAGCTGAATAAATTTAAACTTACTGAATGCATCGGTAAGTTTATAATCAGTTGGTGCCTCCTCAAAAACGATCTGCGGCAATTCTTCCTGTACGACAGGACGCGAACATGATATTGTAAATCCGAGCAACAACACCGTCCCGAGGAATAAGTTTATTTTTTTCATCAAAACCATATTTTATTT